>JAXJUF010000089.1:0-4071 GCA_036309185.1 Acutalibacteraceae bacterium | reverse complement strand
GTTGGGGAGAGGTTTCGATCCCTCTCCCCAAACCCCTCACTGAACGACCAAAGGGGGTCAAGCCCCCTTATGGAATCCCCCACGCCTAGTCATACCAATTGTGTATATAATGAGTAATGTTAGGGTAACTGATTTGTGCTGTTTAGTTTGTGCGTAAGCTAGACAAATCCCAATTTATTCTATTTTACTATATCTTCAATTATACCATTTTCCAAATCCTTAATATTATAAATCGTTTCAAGCACATCAAAGGTTTCTTCCAAATTATGCTTTGCACTGTTCCAGCCTTTGCCGTCAGTAAACCATACAAAGGTAAAACCGTTGATAGTATCTACCTCCTGTGCTATCTGCTTATAGCTTCTTGCTGTTTCGTTTAGCTTAGAGCCACTGCTGGCATAAAAATTAGTTTCAATGCCATAAATCATATTTTCTGTTTTAATAACAAAATCAAAACGCTTTTCTGCTTTTCCGTTATTTGATATTGCAGATAAATCAATATTCCATTTATCTGTAATCTGGTGTATATACATCTCTTTAAAGTAGGATTCGTTCTTTATGTAGCCTGCTTTAATTATATAGCTTTCTACCAAATCCTCCATAAGATGACCACCACGGTTTTTTCTTCCGTTAGAGTCCAAGCCTGTTTCAACACCTGTAGCATAATCAACAAGATTGCTTATAAGATAATTTTCAAGCAAATCAAACAGCCCCGTTTTTCTCATAAATACTTTATATTGTTCAACAGAATAATTTGGTTTTTTAAAATTATATATAAACTCTCCGTCTATATCCATTGCAAAAATATCATTCGCTCTAACAGCCAACAGCAATGGAATACATTTTAATGTTTCGGGATATTTTGAAACTATATTTTCAAAATCATTTTCTATATCATTTGAACCAATTAACGAATTTAAAATATTAAGCTCTATTTTAATATTATTTATGTTACTGTAAACCTTTTCAAAATTTACATAGTAGCCATAGTTTGCAATGCTGTCTCTGAATTGTGACAGCCATATATTAAACTCTCTTGCCATATTATACCTCATAATTAGTAATTAAAATTTCATTTATCTTACCACGAGCAGTAGCCTTGCTGTTTATAGCTCTAGTAGCTGATATTCTGCTGATTTTAAAGCCTTTGTACAAGTCATCGAAAAAATTGTCGTTTTCATTAACATTTTTCGGGTCAGAGTTACTCTCCATTATTTTTGCAAACTGTATATCCTTTATAAAGCTTGCAAGCCTTATTTGCTCTTTGTCATCAAACTGCTTTGCGTTATATGCAGTAAATTCAGCTGTATCTGTAAGAGGTCTGTAGGGTGGATCAAAATAAACAAATGTATTTTCATCTATATATTTCTTCATTTCAGAATAATCGCCTGACAGTATAGTTACATTTTGCAACAGCTCAGAGGTCTTTTTTAAATTCTCTCTGTCACAAATTTTAGGGTTTTTATAGGTTCCAGCAGGAACATTAAATAAACCCTTTTTATTAACCCTATATAAACCATTAAAGCAGGTTTTATTCAGATATACAAACAAACCGGCTCTTGTCAGTGCATTTTCATCTGTCCTGCTTTGGATAAGGCTATTATATTTATTTCTCTGCTGGATATAGTAAGCTTTTCGGTTTTCAGTATCCTTTTTAATATGCTCTTCTTCAAAATCAGATAAAATTTCAATCAGACTATCAACATTATTCTGTACAATACGATATAAATTAATCAATTCAACGTTTGTGTCGCAAATATAAACCTCGTCTATATCGTAATTATTCAGAATATCAAATAGCACAGCACCTGCACCTACCATAGGCTCGCAATATCTTTTTATTGTTACGCCTAATTCCGATGGATAAAATCTTCTGAAGGTTGTTAATAACTGCCCCTTACCACCAGCCCATTTTATAAAAGGCTTGGCAGGGTTTTTGTCATCGTAACGTATAGTTCTTCCATCAACAGGCTTAGAGGACTCTATAGGTATTATCCACATATTACCAACCATTGTTACATTAGGTATTCTATTTTCCTGACATAGAGTTATAACACGTCTATGTGATATATTCCACTTTTTAGCTGCCTCACTTGCAGACATATACTGTGCTTGAGCCATAGTAATCCTCCAAACCAGGGATTGTTTAAAAAACAAAAAGCGTTGTATTTTTTAACAAGCCCTAAACTCATACAACTATTATATACCAGTGTTGGAACAAAAACAATATCATTTATCCAATTGATAAAAATAAGGACACCTCCAAAAATCTGAAAGTGTCCTAAATATATATGCTATGTATTCTATTAAGGCTTACGAATAGTAAAATTCAAGCCTAAAGCACATACAGCTAAAATCAACAGCATAACAAAAGGAGCAGTGTAGCTACCACTAGAGATAAGTAAGCTGTTACTGAATGTAGCAATAAATGATGCCAAAATCAAATTGAAGTTGACAATACTATAATTGACTGAAAAATATTTCTGTCCGTAAAAAGATCCAGTAAACGCAGAGGTAACAGTTGGACAAGAACCATAGGAAAGACCTGTAAGACAAAGTCCAGCAATACAAAGTGGCAATGAATGTAGCATTACTGCCAATAATGTAATACCAGCTGCCACTATTGTAAGAATATTTGCAGAAATCATAGTTGTGCGACGACCCAATAAATCGTATACAGCACCTGTAATAATACGACCTAATCCGTTGCAAACAGCAAGCACACCTACCAATGTAGTTGCAAGTGCAGGAGCTGCATCAACTGAAATTACAAGGTCTCTTGCAAAGCTGATTACAGAATTACCAACAGCAGTTATAAACGCCATACATACAAAGGCTCTCCAAAATGTAAAGCTTTTTAGCATTTCAGCTGTTGAAAAATCACGAACCTCAAATGCTTCTTTTTGTACTTTCTTTCCTGCTTTTGCAACAGGGAATTTTACATCTGGTGTAGGGCGACGAAGAATAATACCAGCTATAACCAGCACAACTGCCACTACAATACCCATCATCAAATATGTTTTACTCCAGCCTACATTTGGATTTTCAAACATCATACTAATTACATTACCCATTAGCAGTGTACTTATTCCAAAGCCCATCATCAAACAGCCAGAGCAAAATCCCTTACGGTCTGGGAACCATGCACAAACGGTAGAAACTATAACATTATAAGAAATACCAATTCCCGAGCCTGCAAGAATAGCATAGCTGATATACAAAAGAAACTGTATATCTGCATTCAAAAAGCTGGTCATAACAAAACCAACACCAACTAGTACACCTGCAATTATAAGCGTTATCTGTGGACCAATACGCTTGCAAATCAAGCTTCCTGCAAAAGCTCCTAAACAGAAGAAGCACATAGTCAATGTAAAATTAAAAGCTAGTGAAGAGTCGCTCCACTCAAATATCTCCTTAAACGGAATTTTAAGAATAGACCACGCATACAAAACACCTGAAAACAACATCGAGAAAACACCTACTACCAGGTAAAGCCAGCGTTTCCCCAGAGAAGATTTTGTTGCCACTATAAAAGCCCCCTTGTAAAAAATTATAAAACACAATGGTAGTATATCATAAACATCTACAAACTTCAACAATTTAAAGCATAAAATCAAAGAAAAGATAGTTACAGAGCGTTTGTTGATTTCTATATAGATATATCAGGAGAAAATCCTAAAAACATTGACATTTAAAATTTTTTCTAGAGATGATAAAAGCATCATAATAAATATTATCCCTACAAGTAATGAAGATAGAAAGCAGTAGCACATTTGTAACGTTGAATGTTCTACTGCTTTTTGTTTTAGTATTTAAATTTATTTTAATATTAGTATTTAATTAAACGATAGGCAAATTGGGATTTGTCGAGCTTACGCACAAACTAAACAGCACAAATCAGTTACCCTAACATTACTCACTATATACACAATTGGTATGACTAGGCGTGGGGGATTCCATATGGGGGCTTGACCCCCTTTGGTCGTTCAGGGAGGGGTTTGGGGAGAGGGATCGAAACCTCTCCCCGACAATCTTTGCTTACTTTCTTTTGTAAGAAAGTAAGAGCCTATG
>JAXJUF010000088.1:0-9190 GCA_036309185.1 Acutalibacteraceae bacterium | reverse complement strand
TATTTGTATTATTATTGATATATGGATTTGAATAGCTACCATCTGCCTGTGGGATATTTGAATTTGATATGCTATTGCTGTTAAAATTATTTGTGCGATTAAAATTATCATTGAAATTATTATTCATAAATTCTCAATCCTTTCATATAAAAAACGTAATATCAATATATGTGTTCTATGAATTTTTATTTCCTTTCGATACACATATATTATTCTTTAAACCTTGAAGTTTTATTGAAAAAAATTACATTTTTTAGTTTTAATAAAAAATTAATAATCTTTCGCAGATGAAAATTCACAAAAATAAAGGACAACCAAATTAATGGCTATCCTTTTACTGTTGGAGTTATAATACTAGCAATTCCAACGGTATGTCATTCCGTATTTATTATAGTTACCGTCTCTTACATAATCGCCATAACAAAATACTTCTAGCTCGTCTATTCTTCTGTAAAGCAAGCCCCATACGCAACCACCTGCATGGTGCCATTGGATAAGCTCTTCTCTTAGCTCTGCTTTATTTACAAGGTTCATATTTCTTACACCGTTTGAATCCTTACAATTTGCAAGAATAGATTCAACACAATCATCGTAAAGAACACCTGAACCCAAATTATATACAAGCATTACCAATGCATCAAACTGCTGTTGGTTAAACATTATTCTATAATCTGACAAAAACTCATTTACAGCTGATGAATAGTAGCTGTCGTTCATAGTAGAAATCATAAGAGCAAATGCTTCTTCCTGTGACATTCCGTTATAGAATACATCACCATTTCTTACTACATAGCCATAGCCTATTGTTGGTGTATCGCTTACAAGAGGATCATCATAAACTGTGCCTACAAAGCCTTCATAGCTTGCATTAAGTGCAAGTATTTCGTCGCTTGGTCTGCGTTCGCTGAATGAAACAGCTGATGATGATGATACATCTGTTACAAAGGCTGTGCTTTTACCTGCTGCACAGGTGCTGTACTTTCCATTGTTTTGATACATTGAATATGCTGTAACAGGATATTCGCCTGCTTCTTTAAATGTATAATAGGCTTTCCAGATATATCTATTGCCTGAGCTATCAAGAGTTTTGCTTGTTGCAGCCACAGAATATGTCTGACTGCCAACCTTTACATTAAATTTAACAGCAGTACGCTGTTTATCTGTAATTGCTACTAGAGCAACCTTTTCATTTTTAGATGCTGTATTAGGAGATGTGTAGCTAAAGCGAATAGGATCTGAGCCTATTACTGTAATAGCACAGGTACGCTTTGAGCCATAATAATCAGCTGTTATGATTGCAACACCTTGTTTTTTAGCTGTAACAAATCCACTTGAGTCTACAGTAGCTACTGATGGATCTGATGATGAAAAGCTTGATCCATATGATTTTAAATACAATGTTTTTGCATTATTTAATGTGTATGTTGTATAAGGAACATATGTATCTGATGAATATGAAGCTACTTGAATTTGACAGGTTTTTACAGCTGTACCTGCTTTTACTACTATTGTAGCTGTACCTCCACTAATACCTGTTACAATACCGTTGCTACTTACTGTTGCAACTGACGGATCTGATGATAGGTATGTAATTGTTGAAGAAGGTGTAGCTGTTGCTTTTATGTAAGCATGGTTACCCTTTAAAATTGAAGAAGCTGTTGAAGATATTGTAAGCTTTGTTTCATCATCTTTTATAGTTACCTTACAGCTGGCAGTTTTTCCGTTATGGGTTTTTACTGTTATTGTAGCTGTACCTGCATTTTTTCCTGTTACAACTACTTTGTTATCAGCAGTTTTTGCAACGGTTGCAATATTTGAGTCACTTGTTGTAAATGTGTAATCGTTTGTATAGCAACCTGCTGGTATTGTAGGAATTAGCGTACAGGTTGTTCCTTTATCAATAGTAGTAACTGTCTTATCAAAGGAAACCTTTGTAGGAGCCTGTTTAACTACTACATTACATTTTGCTAATCTTCCATTATAAGTAGTACACGCTACAGTATATTTACCAACCTGCTTTGCAGTAGAAAGACCACCTGAACGCTCTGTAGGTAAGCCTATTGAGCTTGTTGAAGCGTATGTTCTTAGGTATGAACCTGCACCTGAGTTAACTGTACTTGTAAAATCGTGTTTTTCTCCAACACCAAGAGTAATATTTGTCTTATCCAAAGCTACACTTGTTGGTTGATTTTTTACTGTAATTTTAGCAGTTGCAGACTGACCATTACTTGATTTACAAGAAATTGTAGCTGAACCACTGCCTACAGCATTTACAGTACCATTTTGTGTAATCTTAACGACATTTGAATTAGATGTTGACCACTTTAATGTACCACCCATTGTTGCTTTCAATTTATAGGTTTCTTGAACACCCATTGTCATTTTCTCAGGAGAAATCTTTGCTAATGTAGCTGATGCTACTACTAAAGATTTTTCTGCACGAGTGATTGCTATAGTTGCCTCTGTTGCAGGCTCTGTAAAAAGCTCTGAAATAATCTCTGTTGTTTCTTCTTTTTGAGATGTATTATCTGAAATTAATCCAGGAATAGTTACATTCTCGGTATAAGCAGACTCTGCTACTTCTGTGGGTTGAACTGAATCTACTGCACCTACTGATGGTACAAAAGCTGTTGCCAATATAGATACGGCACACAAAACAGTTGCAACCCTTTTTAATATTGGTTTCTCTTCCATAATTCCTCCGTTCTCATACATTCAAATTGGTAACATTGTAAAATACTTCTTTAGTAATAATAACAAAATTATTACAATTTAATTATAATTTACTCTACTAATATTTTCAAGTTTGTAACCAGTTTGTTCATAATTTGTTTACAAACGACATAAAATTAATTATAAATTATTCAAATTGATGTTTTATACAATCCGATTAAAGCGATAATATTATTAATTCATCACTAATTATAGATTGATTACAGCATACTGCGATAAAATAATCTTTGAAACGATATTCCTTTATATTGACACTGTTATTATCATTTATTTTCACACTGTTTTTATCTATGGAAACATTAAAGGATGATAGACCTTCTGATAAGCCTGCACCGTTTAATTTAAGATACGCTTCTTTTATAGCCCATATTCTTGTGAATTTTTCATCAGATGTAAGATTTTCATTCGAGTCTTTTTTCTCATTACAAATATAATCATATTCTTTTGCTGTAAAAAATCTCTTTGCTATATCCTGCTGACCTTTATATAAGCTTTGAACATCACAGCCTATTTCACTATCAGAAAATGAACATATAGCTACATTATCTGAATGTGACGCATTAAAATGCAAGTGTTCATAGTTTGTAAAAAAAGGCTTACCATTTGGTTTTGTGCTGTAATGCATATCAGCTTCTTTCAAATTTAAGCCTTGTAAATAATAATCCAAAATTATACTAACAGCTAAAGAAAGATTTTTATCCTTACGAAATTTATATCTATCAATTTTATCTTTTCTATATGAAGATGTTTGATTGTAATACTTATTAAATATTGCGTCATCGTTTAGCTTTTCAGTTTCTAATAAAAAAGTAGCAACCACCTTTTAACCACCTTTATAATTTTTTATTATTATATCACTAACACAAAGCTGTTTCAAACAATTAATAATTATCTTTAATACGAGATTTAGACTTATTTGTAAATTTTTAAATATTTTGTAGACAAAGATAAATTTTGTATTATAATTATCCTATCTGAGTTTTATTTGTTATTGGAGGAGCAAAATGAAAAAGAATTTAAACAGCATATTACTTACTATTTTTATTTGTGTCTTCTTAACAGGAACATCCAGCACAACAGCGTTTGCCGTACCCGAGGATTACTTAAATGAATTTCAGGACGGTGTTAATAGTGCTTTAGATGATGCTGAAACATATCTTGATGATATTTGGAACAATGTAAGCAGTGCAATTGATAACACTGTAAATGATGTTCAGGATTATATAAATTCTACAGAACCGGAAGAAGCTACAGATATTCCAACTGATGATATATATGAGCCTGAGCCAACTGAGCCTCCCACTGAAGAGGTAACAACAATATATGCTCCAACTGAAAATGAGGATTATGATTATTCATATGAGCCTCCTACTGAGCCACCAACTGAAGTTTATGAGCCTGAAATATTAACGGAAACATATACCGATGCACCGTTTATTGACAGATTTGCACTTACAGATGCCGAAGAGGGAAACCTATTTATAGCACTTGGATTATGGATTTCTATAGCCATAGGAATAATAATTGTTGTTTCTGTTGTGATGACAACACATAGAAGAAAAAAAGGAAATTAATTTTAGGAGATGTTAAAAATGAAAATTGCAGTACCTTATGAAAATGGAATGATTTTTCAACATTTTGGAAAATCTACAGTATTTAAAATTTATACCGTTGTAGATTTTAAGGTGACAGACACACAGATTGTTAACTCTGATATAACAGGACACACAGGACTTTCAGAGCTTTTGAAAAACAATATGGTAAATTGTGTAATTTGTGGTGGAATAGGCACAGGCGCAAAAAATATGCTAAATAAATTCGGCATAGAAATTTATCCTGGCGTAGCAGGTATGGCAGATACTGCTGTAGAAAAGCTATTAAACGGAACATTAATCTATAATTTAGAGTCATTCTGTAATCATCATCACGGTGAAGAGGAACATTCTTGCAGTGGTGACTGCCACGGATGTCATTAATAAATAACGTATATTTATTAAGCAAAAAGGCCTTGATTAAAAATCAGGGTCTTTTTTCAATTCTTGAACAAGCTATAAATCGTTTGACAATAAACACTTCTATGATATAATTGCATATGGAATTATATCGCTTAAAAGGGTGAAAGTATGAAGATAAAAAATGTGGAAATAAATGGTATTGTAGGCCTTGCTCCTATGGCTGGGGTTGCAGATAGAGCATTCAGAGAAATATGTAAAGAGATGGGGGCAGCTTACGTTGTGAGTGAAATGGTAAGCTCAAAGGGTGTTTCTTATAAAAATGAGCGTTCAACAGAGCTTATGGAAATTTCAGAGGTTGAACACCCTTGTGCAGTACAGCTTTTTGGAAATGAACCTGATACTATGGCAGTAGCTGCAAAAACAGCTATGCAGTTTAAACCAGATATTTTGGATATTAATATGGGGTGTCCTGCTCCTAAAATAAGTGGAAACGGCTGTGGCTGTGCACTTATGAAAACTCCTAAGCTTTGTGGAGAAATTGTAAAGGCAGTAACCTCAGCTGTTGATGTGCCTGTGACAATTAAAATAAGAAAAGGCTATGATGACGATACACTTACAGCTTTAGAGGTTGCAAGATATTGTGTTGACAAAGGTGCCTCTGCAATAACAATTCATGGTAGAACAGCGAAGCAAATGTACAAGCCTTATGCTGATTGGGAGATTATTGCAAAGCTGAAAAATGAATTTGATGTACCTATACTAGGAAATGGCGATGTTGTTAGTGGAAAAACTGCAAAGCAAATGCTGGAGCAAACAGGCTGTGATATGGTAATGGTAGGTAGAGCAAGCCTTGGTAACCCCTGGATATTTAAACAGATTAATGAATATGTTTATAACAATAAAGAAATTCCTATGCCAACAGCAGATGAACGATTACAGGTATTGCAAAAGCATATTAAAAAAATATGTGAGTATAAAGGCGAAAAAATTGGTATGAAAGAGGCACGAAAGCACGTTGCATATTACCTAAAGGGTTTTCACGGTGCAGCTGCATTCAGAAATGAAGCTGGAAAGCTATGCACCTATGATGATTTACTCAGATTAATTGAGCTTGTAAAAAAAGAAATATAAAAGACAGGCTTCGGATTTTACACCCGAAGCCTGTCTTTTTTATGTATAGATTATTTGATTATTATATCATTTTGCTACTTTATTATTTAAAAATGATGAAATTTCTTGAATCATTTGGTTTGCATCAGATTTACCTAGCTCGTACATCTCTGTTATAACATCTGGATTTTGTTCCATTCTGCTAATCTTTATATACTTACTTGGTCGCATTACTAATATATTACCTAGCTTTTCTTGCTCCTCTATATATTTAATTGTTTTATTATATACTGCATATCTGTTTTTCATTGCAGAAATAAACTTAGGATATTTACTGTAATATAGCTTTGCAAACATACTGTTTTCAGGTTTTTTTATATATCCCTTTGGACGTGTAAGAACTACAAGATTTTTTGTGTAGCCCATATTTTGAAATGCTTTTAAAGGAATACTGTCGCATATTCCACCGTCTAAAAGCTTCAGTCCATCTATTTCTACTATTCGTGAAACATATGGTAAAGAGGCAGAGGCTCTTAGGTAATCCATCTTTTTTCCACGTAAAGAATCACATTTTATATGTTCAGCCTTACCTGTTTCTAAATTACTACAGGTTACATAGTAATCTATATCTGAATTTTCAAAGGTGTCGTAATCAAAGGGTTCGAGTTTATTTGGTAATAAATTATATGCAAAATCTGTACCAACTATATTTCCTGTGGTTATCAATGAGTAAATACTCATATATTTTTTCTCTTTGGCAAATCTTATATTATAACGGATATTTCTTTCATATTGTTTTGATACATAAGAACAAGCATTTACTGCACCTGCTGATGTACCTATAATACCATCTACAAAAATATTATACTCGTGTAAAACATCTAAAACACCAGCAACATAAATGCCTCTTTTTCCTCCACCTTCTAAAACTATACCTGTTTTCAAGAAAATTCCTCCTCTCACGCAATATTACAATATAAAATATATCGTGTGCCGATATATTATATTGCGTTATCAAATAATTTATAAATAGCCAACCAGCTATTGCTAAAATCTACTTTTCCTAAGCCTATAAATTTACTATCCTGACATTTTACCCTTATGATTTCACCGTCTGCAAGGTCTTTTATCTTTAATCTTGATAAATCCAACTGTCCACCATTACAAAACCTCTTTGCCTGTGGTTGAGATACTATAACCTGTCTGTAAGGTGTAAAAACACCATCTACACTATGAAGAACACTTTGGAGATTATTTGAATTTGCAAGCTCCTTTGCTTCTTCAATTGTAATAGCATTTTCGAGTGTAAAGCCACAGGCAGAGGTTCTGCAAAGTGAAGTCATAACAGCACCACAGCCAAGCTCTGCACCTATGTCATCTATCAATGAACGAATATATGTACCCTTGGAACAGGAAATCAACAGCTTACCAGTACAGTTAGCTTCATCATAATTCAATAGCTTTAATATACCTATATTCACAGGACGTTTTTCTCGCTCTACTTCTATTCCCTGTCGGGCTAGCTCATAAAGTCTTTTACCGTCCTTTTGCACTGCTGAATACATTGGAGGTAATTGTAAAATATCACCTGTGAATTTAGGTAAAAGCTTTTCTATATCATCAACCAACACAGAAACAGGCTTATTTTCTTTAACCGTACCCCATATATCAAGGGTATCTGTAGTTATTCCAAGCTTAAATTCAGCTATATACTCCTTACTGCTATCTGGCAAAAGTGACTGTGCCTTTGTTGCATTACCAAAAAGCAGAGGAAGTACACCTGTAGCCATAGGGTCTAGTGTGCCTGTATGCCCTACCTTTTTTGTTTTAGCTACACCACGCATTACTGCTACAACATCAAACGAAGTGAATTTTTCGGGTTTATTTATAACTATTATTCCATCCATAGATAAACCTACTTTTCTAAAAACTCGTAAACAACAGGTAGAAGAATATCTCTTACCTGTTCAACTGTACCCTCAATTGCACAGCCTGCAGCAGCCTTATGACCACCACCACCAAATCTTGCACATATCTCGTTTGCACAGATACCGTCGTTACTTCTTATTGAAATCTTAAATGATGTATCATCTTTTTCTCTTAGAGTTATACCAACCTTTACGCCCTCTATTGTGCGAGGAATTGCAGAGATACCCTCTACCTGATCCTCTGAAATATCAAAGCGTTTTAAGATTTCTTTTGTAGTATAGGCAAACGCAACCTCATCGTTATGATAATATTGCATATTTCCTATTACATATGCTTCGAGTGCTTTTTTATTTTTTGAAACAGTGTCAAACATTGCTTTGTTTATTTTATAAGCATCACAGCCGTATTGCATAAGCTTAGCTGCAACAATATGTGTTTCTGGTGTAGTGTTTGTATATTTAAAACAGCCTGTATCAGTAGCCATACCTGTATATATTGCATTTGCAATTGTTTTAGTAAACGTAACATTTAATGCATTACCTAATTCAAAAATATTTTCACAGTTTGACGCTGAGCATTTTACATAGGAATTTTCTGCAAATTGTTTGTGGGTTTCGTGGTGATCTATTGCAAGAACTATTTGTGGTGTATATATCTCTAGCTCACCCAGCAATTTACTGTCTGCTACATCTACTGAAATTACAGTTTTATGCTCAAAATCGGTTTTATCTATGCCTGCTTCAAGATAAGCAAATTTAGCAGGCATATTACCGTTAATAAGAACCCTAGCCTTTTTACCCTTTTGCTGTAGCATTTCGCACAAAGCATAGGCTGAACCAAGTGTGTCACCGTCTGGAAATTGATGTGTTAAAATTGCATAGCAATCGTTATTATTTAAAAGCTCTGCAACCTCATTTATATCATTCATCTGTTTCATCGGCTTCTTCCTCTTCAGGGATATCCAAATCCAACAACAGCTTATTAATATTTGCACTGTACTCGATAGAATCGGTAGCATAGAATAAAGGTGCTGGTACGTGACGAAGCTTTAGTCTGTGACCAAGCTCTTTTCTGATATAGCCTGCTGCATTTTTAAGTGCCTTTGCAGCCTCTTTACTCTTCTCCATTCCATACATTGAGCTTATATATACACTGCAATATGATAAATCGTTTGTTACTTCTACTCTTACAATGCTAATCATAGCATCGCTTACTCGTGGGTCTTTCATTTCACGAAGAATTGCTGTAAGCTCTCGTCTTACATCTTCAGTTGTTCTGCCCATTCTAAATCCTGCCATTTATTTTCCTCCTAAGTTTTGTTTGATAAATTGGAATTTATTTCAGTTTATCAAGGTCTTCTACGTAGATAGACACTTCACCACATTCAGGGCAAATAGCTACTTTAGGCTTACCAATTCTGCCTCCAAAAAGTTTGCTTTCATCAGAAGACATAACAATTCCGT
>JAXJUF010000087.1:0-7578 GCA_036309185.1 Acutalibacteraceae bacterium | reverse complement strand
GCTGTGTATCAGGTGGACTTTCACCCGATACTGTAAGGCCGGTTTCTTCATCTGTAAGAGTTTGCTGTACAGGCTTGGCATTAGGGTCTGCTGGTTCTCCGTGAGTATAAATATAGAAATTATATGTATTACCACCATGCTTGAAGTCTGGTTGACCCATAGAAAATACATATTCGCCATTAATATATTCTGATGGTATTTCCTTTAGGTTGTATTCGTGATCGTAATATACTATGTGACAATCGGGCTTATCATATGGCACAAATACCTTCATATCAAGTGGAAAGTATTGATCGGCTTCAGAATAAACCTCCACTGAAAATTCACGATGGACAAATTTAGGGGTGGTATTATTAACACCAAACCAGTTACGATACCAATGCTGGCTTATAACCAGAGGGATAGTAGACTCAATATATACATTGTTAAAATAAGCATAAAGCTTAGCGTCCTCAGGGAAAACACCTTGAACATATATACCGTTATCCTCATCAGAGTAGAGTGTGGTTGTTCCCTCTGCACTTGCTTCTGTTGCTTTGCTTTTGTCGTTGTTGCTTGTATCAGTACAAGCAGTTAATGTTGCTACACTGCTGATTATCAATGCAGACATAAGTATAGCTGTGATTTTTTTGAATTTTTTATTCATAGTTTTCACCTAACCTTTGATTTGCTATGGTGTATTATATTGATGTTTAAGTTGGTGCATATTGGTCAATTTGGCATAGATACTTAGGGTTTAATGTGTCTTCTGTACCTATACCAAACATACCAAGCTGGCTTGTAGTTATTGTATAGCGATTATTGTTGTAGCTACTTTCCAAATATGTAAGCTCTGCTGTAGTATCGTTTTCGTCTACAACAGGAATATACTCAATATTAACATCAGCCATTTCAGGTTTATAGCTACCTATTGTTTCCATTACATTGTTGTTGAATTTGTCAGGGTGATAATAGCCTACCTTATTACTAGCTTCGCCAGGTATAGTAACTGTAAGAGGAGTACTTGGAGCAATTTCCTTGTAGCCCCTTACAAGTGCAATGTAGTAAAGCCCAGGAGTGGTTACTTTATTACTTCCAAGTGTATTTTTATTTGAGTAATCAAAAACCATTAGCTGTGTATCAGGTGGAATTTCACCCGATACTGTAATGCCTGTTTCTTCATCTGTAAGAGTTTGCTGTACAGGCTTGGCATTAGGGTCTGCTGGTTCTCCGTGAGTATAAATATAGAAATTATATGTATTACCACCATGCTTGAAGTCTGGTTGCCCCATAGAAAATACATATTCGCCATTAATATATTCTGATGGTATTTCCTTTAGGTTGTATTCGTGATCGTAATATACTATGTGACAATCTGGCTTATCATATGGCACAAATACCTTCATATCAAGTGGAAAGTATTCATCGGCTTCAGAATAAACCTCCACTGAAAATTCACGATGGACAAATTTAGGGGAGGCATTATTAACACCAAACCAGCTACGATACCAATACTGGCTTATAACCAGAGGGATAGTAGACTCAATATATCCATTGCTAAAACAAGCATAAAGCTTAGCATCCTCAGGGAAAACACCTTGAACATATATACCATCTTCGTTGTTAGCTCTAAGAGTTTCTGTTTGCTCTGTGCTTGTGTCTTGGTTGTTAGGTGTGAGCACTGCTATTGATTCTGTTTTTGTTTCAAATTTAGGTACAGCTGTTGATTTTGTTTCGGCTGTTGATTTTGGTTTAGATGTGGGTGCCTCTGTTGGTTCTGTACTTACTTCTGTTTCAGATGTGGGTAACTCTGTTGGCTTTGTACTTACTTCTGTTTCAGATTTGAGTGGTTCTGTACTTAATTCTGTTGCTGTGTTTTTATCGCTGTCGCTTGTATCAGTACAAGCAGTTAATGTAGCTACACTGCTGATTATCAATGCAGACATAAGTATAGCTGTAATTCTTTTGAGCTTTTTATTCATAGTTTTCACCTAGCTTTTAAATTATTATAGTTTATTATATTGATGTTTACCATGATGGCTGATAGAAGTCCACTCTGCATAAATATTCAGGGTTTAGCTTGTCTTTTGTTCCTACGCCAAACAATCCTAATTCTTTTGTAGTGATTGTATAGCTGTTATTGCTGTAGCTGTTTTCTAAATAGGTTAACTCATCTCTAGTGTCGTTTTCGTCTACAACAGGATTATATGCTGGATCAGGATCAACAGATTCTGCACTGTATTCCTCCACAGCATTCCATACCCTGTCTATGAATTTGCCAGCGTGGTAATAGCCTACCTTGTTACCAGCTTCTCCAGGTATAGTAATTGTAAGTGCAGAGCTAGGAGTAATTTGCTTATGACCATTTATAAGTGTAATGTAGTAAAGCCCAGGAGTAGTTACTTCATTGCTTGCAAGTGTGTTTAGGTTTGAGTAGTCAACAACTGTTAGCTGTGTATCAGGTGGAATTTTACCCGATACTGTAATACCTGTTTTTTCATCTGTAAGAGTTTGTTGTACAGGCTTAGCATTAGGGTCTGCTTCTCCATAGGAGCAGATATAAAAAGCGTTATACTGTTCTTCCTCAAAGTCTGCAGGGTCAAGAGAAAATATATATTTGCCATTAATATATTCTGATGGTATTTCTCTTGGGTTGTTTTTAGTATCAAAATATATTATGTGGCAGTCTGGTTTTTCAAATGGGACAAAAACCTTTGTTTTAACATTTAGAGACTCCCAATCTGCTGAAAAAATATCAAGCGAAAATCCACCGTGGTAAAATTTAGAGAGTTTAGCAACAGTATTGGTTTCAAACCAATATTCATACCAATGCAGACTGTCGGTTATAGGTAAATGATATAAGGCTTCTTTATTAAAAAAGAATGCAGAAAGCATAGCACCTTCAGGGAAAACGCCCTCGACGTATATACCACCCTTGTTTTCAAAACTATCTGTAAGTATTCTTGTTGCTTCTGAGCTGTTATTTGTTGTCTCTGAGCTGTTATTTGCTGTTTCAAAGCTGTTATTTGTTGTCTCAAAGCTGTTATTTGTTGTCTCAAAGCTGTTATTTGTTGTCTCAAAGCTGTTATTTGTTGTCTCTGAGCTGTTATTTGTTGTCTCTGAGCTATTTTTTGTTGGTTCAGAGCTATTTTTTGTTGGTTCAGAGCTGTTATTTGTTGGTTCAGAGCTATTTTTTGTTGATTCAGAGCTATTTTTTGTTGGTTCAGAGCTATTCTTTGTTGTCTCAGAGCTGTTATTTGTTGCTTTATTGCTATCACTAGTGCCTGTATCAGTACAAGCTGTTAATGTTGCTACACTACTAATTATCAATGCAGACATAAGTATAGCTGTGATTTTTTTGAATTTTTTATTCATATTTTACCTCATTTCCAATTTAATAGGCATGCCTGTTAAATTTCACTGATTATATACCCATTTTTTGTAAAAAGCAATAGAGTATTTGATTTTGTTACAAAAATTTAAAAAAGCAAAAGAGCTTTGCATAATCTCTTTTGCTTTTTTTAATAGAATTTATTTAATTTTCCATAAAGAGAAGACCCATTGTGTCAGGTCCGCAGTGAGATGAAATTGTACAGCTTGCACGTGTTATTATAATTTCATCAAAGCAATCCTTTTCTTTAACTAGATTGTAAAGCTCATCAATTGTTTCCTGTGCAATACCTGCGTGTACCAGAAAAGCTCTTTTTCTATAAGGATTGTCACATGCTGAAAGCTGTTCGTTTACATATTGATTTAAAACCTTTGTAAGCTTACCTCTGTATTTTTTGCCTACACTTAAACTGCCATCTTCGTTGCTTATCTCTATACAAGGCTTAATTCCTAAAAGATTTGCACCAAGCACAGCTACAGATGAGCATCTGCCACCAGCGTGTAGATAGTTTAATTTGTCAACAATAAAATTACAACGAAGCTTGCTTGTTTTTGAGCTTAGTGTTTCTGCAATTTCTTTAGCACTCATACCCTGCTCAGCCATTTCTACAGCCTCAAGAGCAAGTAAGCCTGTACCACCTGAAAGACTGCAAGAGTCTACAGCATAAACGTTACCAAGCTCCTTTGCAGCTAGCTTACACTGCTGATGAGATGTTGACAATGCACTGCCGATGTTGAAATGTACTATCTCATAGCCGTCATCTACATAAGGCTTGAATTTGTCTATATACTCCTGCATATTTGCAGCAGATGTTTTTGGTAGATTGCCTGTTTTTTCAAAGTTTGAGTAAATATCATCAGGTGTGATGTCTATAAGATCATCGTATGTTTTTCCGTCTAGTACAACGTGAAGAGGCACTGTTATTATTCCTGTTTTTTCCAATAGCTCAGGGGTAATATCACTTGTGCTGTCTGTACTGATAATTATTTTGCTCATATTAAATTTTCCTCCCAGAATTTTACTTAAAAATTTCAAAAAAATTAATGAATATATATTTGTTTTATTATATAATATACTTACCTAAAGTGTAAAGTATATTTTTAAAGAAGAAAGGAAAATGTTTATGATAACTAAATTTATATATGGCAACCCTATGAATACTGGTGCAGTAGTAAAAGAGATTTCAGTAAGCTGTGATGAAATCAAATATTTTGCTGTAGCAGAAGGCGAAAATGTTACATTAAAAACAAAGCTTTTAGAAAACGATGTAGTATATGGTCTTGGTGAAACAGTAAGAGGAATAAATAAGCGTGGCTGGAAGTACGTAAGCTTCTGTGCAGATGACCCTGTTCATACCGAGGGTAAAGAGTCACTATATGGTGCACATAACTTTATTATTATAAGCAATAGTGAAAATAAATATGGTGTATTTGTAGACAGCCCTGCAAAGGTTATATTTGATATTGGCTATACTAAGCTTGATGAGCTTATAATTACATCAGAGTGCAGTGATATTGCTGTATATATCATAGAGGCTAAGACAGAGCTTGAAATTGTAAAGGAGCTTAGAACACTTACAGGCAAAAGCTATATCGCACCATTATGGTCGTTTGGATATCAGCAGAGCCGTTGGAGCTATATGAATGCAGACGCTGTAAGAAATGTAGCAAAGGGCTACCGTGACAACAATATGCCAATAGATGCTATTTATCTGGATATTGACTATATGGAGGATTATAAGGATTTTACAATCAACAATGAAAGATTCCCAGAGTTTGAGTCATTTGTAGCTGAAATGAAAGAACAAAATATAAGACTTGTACCTATTATAGATGCAGGTGTTAAAATTCAGGATGGCTATGATGTTTATGAAGAGGGTGTAAAAAATAACTACTTCTGTAAAAATGCCGAGGGTGAGGATTTTATCTCTGCTGTATGGCCAGGACTTACTCACTTCCCAGACTTTTTTAAAGAGGACGCAAGCAAATGGTTTGGTAGTAAGTACAAGATTCTTACAGATATGGGAATAGAGGGCTTCTGGAATGATATGAATGAGCCAGCTATTTTCTACACCAAAAAGAAGCTTGACGAGGCTTGGGAGAAGATTAACGAATATAAGGATAAAAACCTTGATATAAATTCATTCTTTGAGTTTAGAGATATATTCTCAAATCTGCTTGACTATACAGAGTTTTACCACGATATAAACGGTAAAAAGGTACGTCACGACAAGGTGCATAATCTATATGGATTTTATATGACAAAGAGTGCTTCAGAGGCATTTGATGAAATTTGCCCTGATAAGCGTACACTTATGTATTCTCGTTCTTCTTATATCGGTATGCACCGTTACGGAGGAATCTGGACTGGTGACAATCAATCATGGTGGTCACAGCTTGAGCTTTCTATAAAGCAAATGCCAGCCTTGAATATGTGTGGATTTATGTATATAGGCTCTGATATAGGTGGCTTTGGCTCTAATACAACAGAGGATCTTGTATTGCGTTGGACTGGCTTTGGTGCGTTTACTCCACTTATGCGTAATCATTCAGCACTTGGTACAAGAGATCAGGAGTGCTATCAGTTTGATAATATTGATAAGTTCCGTAATGTTCTTCAGGTGCGTTATAGATTGATACCATATCTATATAGTGAGTATATGAAGGCTTGCTTAAACAATGGTATGATGTTCAAGCCTCTTGCATTTGACTATACAAACGACAGCTTTGCACCAAGAGTTGAGGATCAGCTTATGGTTGGTGAAAGCATTATGATTGCACCTGTATATCAGCAGAATGCAAAGGGCAGATATGTTTATCTACCAGAGGATATGCTGTTTGTAAAGCTTAGTGGTGATAAAGTAATTTGCAAAGAGCCAATGGCTAAGGGTCATCATTATATAGATGTAGCAATGGATGAGGTTCCACTATTTATAAAGAAAGGTGCTGTTCTTCCTCTTTGTAATCCTGCATTGTCTACAGAAGAGCTTAATATGAATGATTTACAGCTTATAGCATACGGCGACACAGCAAGCTTTAATATGTACACAGATGACGGTATTACAAATAAATATAGTACTTCACTTACAAAAATAAAGGTTACAGACGAAAAAATTGACTGTAATAATAAAGATTTAAAGTGTACTCTTATATAATCAAAGAAAAGGAGTGTTTTAATGGGAAAGGCTAAAGCTAAACCACAGGTAAAGGGTACAGCTGTACCACTGAATAAAAGATATACCCTAGGCGAAGAAATTTTTAACTCGGTTTCGCACGGTGTAGGTGCTTTGCTTGCTGTTGCAGGTACTGTAGTGTTAATTGTTGTTTCTGCACTTAATATAGGTGCATGGGGAGTAGTAAGCAGTGCCATATATGGAGGTTCGCTTATAATATTGTATACTATGTCTACACTATATCACGCAATAACAAACGAAAAAGCAAAGCACGTTATGCGAATAATGGATCATGTAACAATATTTCTACTTATAGCAGGAACCTACACTCCAATAACCCTAGTACCTTTGCGTGGTGTATTAGGTTGGGTGCTATTTGGTTTTATATGGGGTGCTGCTACTTTGGGCATAGTATTTAATTCTATCGACCTGGAGAAGTTCAGAAAGATTTCTGTTTTCTGTTATATAATAATGGGCTGGGCTATTATCTTTGCGATAGTTCCATTAATACAGTCAATGTCTAAGCTATCATTGACATTTCTGTTGATTGGTGGAGTATTGTATTCTGTAGGCGTTATTTTCTATGCTATCAAAAAGATAAAGTACTTCCATTCAATATGGCACCTGTTTACAATAGGTGGCAGTGTATTCCATTACTTTGCTATACTTGTTTCATTCTTAGGAGAATAAATATTAGAGCTTGTTTAAAAATAGATAGCACTTATTTGGCGAAAATAAGACGGTATTTTTAAGTTTTAAAACAATTATTAGTTCCCAAAGTAACCTCTAAAACGGGATTTGCTTTGGGAACTAAAATTTTTTTAAGTTTTTTTGAAAAAATTTAAAAATATGTTGACAATATACTTTATATGTGTTAGAATAATGAAGCTGTGAAAAACACATAAGCTGGTGTAGCTCAGTTGGTAGAGCAGCTGATTTGTAATCAGCAGGTCGGGGGTTCGAGTCCGTCCACCAGCTCCAATTTAATATGGGAGATTTCCCGAGTGGCCAAAGGGGACAGACTGTAAATCTGCTG
>JAXJUF010000086.1:0-7775 GCA_036309185.1 Acutalibacteraceae bacterium | reverse complement strand
GATTATCTTGGTGTGGGTGCTATCTATCCAACTACAACAAAGGTAAAAACAGTTATCACATCTACCGATACTCTGCGTGATATTTGTAATGCTGTTCCTGTTGCAGTTAATGCTATTGGTGGACTTAACAAGGAGAATATTGATATTCTGAAAAGCATACCTGTTGCAGGAATTTGTGTTGTATCTGCAATAATGAAAGCTGATAACCCTAAAAAAGCTACCGAGGAATTAAAAGAAAAAGCAAAGGAGCTTGGTTTATGTTAAAAGGTGCAATATTTGATTTTGATGGAACTCTTGTGGATTCTATGTTTATATGGGAAAGCTTTGGCGAGGATTATTTAAGAAGTCTTGGTAAAGAACCAAAAGAAAACCTGCGTAAAACCTTTGCTACTTTTACATTAGAGCAAGCAGCAGAGTATTATCGTAAGTATTATGGTGTGACTCTTTCGGCTGAGGAAATTATAAGAAATGTAAATGAAATTGTTTTGCGAAGCTATAGAACAAAGGTGAGATTGAAATCGGGTGTAGCTGACTTTTTAGAAAAGCTGAAAAATCAAGGCGTTAATATGTGTGTGGCTACTGTTACAGACAGATTTATAGTTGAAGAGGTTTTAGAAAGACTGGGTGTGCGTAAATATTTTTCTGGGATATTTACCTGCAGTGAGGTTGGTTGTAGCAAAGAAAGTCCTGAAATATATAATGTAGCTCTTGATTATCTTAAAACAGATAAAAAAGATACAATAGTATTTGAGGATTCATTCTATGCTTTGATGACAGCTAAAAATGATGGCTTCTGTGTTGCTGGTGTTTTTGATAAGCATGAAAAAAATCAAGTACAAATGAAAGCAAATGCAGATTATTACATATCAGATTACAAGCAATTCAACTTTACACGGCAAATAAAAACAGCCCTCACCATTGCAGGCTCAGACTCAAGTGGTGGGGCGGGTATTCAGGCAGACATAAAAACAATGACAATGAACGGAGTTTACGCTATGAGTGCTGTTACTGCACTTACAGCACAAAACACAATGGGAGTAAGAGCTATTCAGGAATCAACACCTGAATTTTTGAGAGAGCAGATTGACGCAGTATTTGAGGATATATATCCAAATGCTGTTAAAATTGGTATGGTGTCTTCATCTGAGCTGATAAAGGTTATAGCCGAAAGGCTAAAGCATTACAAAGCAGAGAATATTGTTGTAGACCCTGTTATGGTAGCTACATCAGGCTCTGCATTAATGAAAGATAATGCTGTTCAGACGTTGATAGATGAATTACTTCCAATGGCAACACTTGTTACACCTAATATACCCGAAGCAGAGGTTCTCTCTGGATTGAGCATTAAAACCAAAGAGGATATGATTACATCAGCAAAGCAAATAGGAGATAACTATAATTGTGCTGTTCTGCTAAAAGGTGGTCATAGCGTAAGTGACGCAAACGATTTGCTTTACTCAAAAGGTGAGCTTGTTTGGTTTGAGGGTAAAAGAATTGATAACCCTAACACACACGGCACAGGCTGTACTCTTTCAAGTGCAATAGCCTCAAATCTTGCAAAAGGCTTTACTCTTACAAAGTCTGTTCAGAGAGCAAAGGACTATATTTCACAGGCACTTTCTGCACAGCTTGATTTAGGACAAGGCTCAGGACCACTAAAGCATAATTTTAATTTACGCTGAATATAATTAAAGATGAATTGCAATAAGAAATTGAACACTTTTAGAAAGAAGTAATTTACATATAAAAAGTAGTATTAAAAAACTGATAAGAATTTGTTAAGAATTTAATAGAAGTTAATTAAAGATGTTTTATACGAAACCATATATAATAAATCCTGTAAGCTGGATAACAAACAGACCAGCATAGAGAGGAGTTATTGTATATGGTTTCAGCTATTTTAAGAACAGATAAGCTATGTAAATCTTTTTCAAATGGTGGCAGACAACAGCATGTTATAAAAAATATGGATTTGGAGATTATGGAAAACGATTTCACCATAATAATGGGAGCTTCAGGCTCGGGAAAATCCACTTTGTTATATGCACTTTCAGGAATGGATAAACCATCTGTCGGAAAAATATATTTTGCAGATAAGGAAATACAGGATTATTCAAATGATGAGCTTGCTGTATTCAGAAGAGGTAACTGTGGCTTTGTTTTCCAAAGTGTTTATTTGCTGGAGAATCAGACAGTGCTTGATAATGTTCTTACAGGAGCATTGATTGTTCAGAAAAATTCATCTAAGCTGGTTCAGAAAGCAAAGGATTTGCTTATAAGAGTTGGCATTAAAGAAGAAATGTGGAATAAATATCCTAATCAGCTCTCAGGTGGTGAGGCTCAGAGAGTGGGAATTGTAAGGGCAATCATAAATGATCCGAAAATTCTTTTTGCCGATGAGCCTACAGGAGCACTTAACTCAGCTTCCAGTAAAGATGTTCTTGACATATTTACAGAGCTTCATAAGAATGGACAGACAATAGTAATGGTAACACACGATTTAAAAACAGCACTTAGAGGCAACCGAGTTCTTTTCCTAAGAGATGGAAAGGTAGAAGGCGATTATAGAATGCCTGATTTCGGTGAAGATAACCTGAAGGAAAGACGAGATAAGCTTTCGCAGTTCCTTGAAATGATGGGATGGTAAAGAAATATGAAAATACTCAGATTATCATTATTTAATTTAAAAAAGAATAAACGAGAGGTGTTTTCTGTTATATTTCTTACAGCAATCACAATGCTACTCATGGGAGTTGCTGTTTGCAATATGGCAAAGGTAAATACTGTTTTTGATAAATCGTTTGAGGAAACAGGCAGTGTAAGTAATATAGTTCGATTTTCTGCAGAGAAATATCGTCAGGATTATAAGGATATTTTAGAAGACGATGATAGAGTATCCCGTGTAGAAGAAATAGATTTATTGTACAGCGTAAGAGGTTCATATAAACACGGAGACCAAGAAATAGGAGTTCCTATTTTCTTTGCCACAGAGGATTCAGAAAAGAAGATTGAAAGCTTTGTACCTGAAACAGCTCTTACTGAGGCAGAAATCAGTAATTTTAGTCACCCTATATGGATGCCTAATTACTTTTATTACAGCCGTAACTATCAGGCAGGCGACACTTTTATTTACGTTATAGGTGGTAGAGAGTATCCCTTTGAAATCGCAGGCTTTTATAATACTGGACTTATGGGAAATACAAACAATGGTCTAAAATGTATTGTTTCAGAAGAAGACTATCAGTTACTTTCTGCAGTTATGGATGAGCAAAAAGGACTTGCTTTTGATTGCGAGGAATCCTTTTCGGTAGATAAGTATATAGAGCTATGTGCAGAGCAATCATCTGAAAATGTAAGCAAAGATTGCTTTAAAAACAGTAAAAGTGGAGAAAAAGAGAATGCTACGACGTTCATTACATTGTATCTGTCATTCTTGCTGGCAGTAGCTTTTATTACAATGATTTCGTGTTTGTTTATGATTCGTCACAAGATATCAAATGATATAGAGGACCAGATGCAGGCAATAGGCGTGCTTGAAGCACTGGGTTATAAATCCATAGAAATTTCGTTGGCTTATATTTTTGAATATGTGCTTACTGGTGGAATTGGAGCATTATTAGGAATTTTACTGGTTATATTTACAGACCCACTTCTTAATAGCATAATTGAAAGAATGATTGGATATAGTGTGTATGGAAACGTAAACATCGGATTGCAGATTGTAATTATGTGCATTCTTGTTCTTGTTATTGTTTTGTCTGCTCTGGGAAAGGCAAAAACAGTAAAGAAGTATCCTCCGGTGGTTGCATTCAGAAAAGGAATTAACACACACCATTTCAGAAAGAATTTTTTACCTCTTTCAAAAACAAAAGGAAATGTAAATTTAAGACTTTCTATGAAAGAGCTTTTTGGTAATACAAAGCATAGTATAGGAATAATGGTATGTATATTTGCAACAGCAACAGCAATTCTTTTTGGATTTCATTTCTTTGACTTTCTGAAGGATGGTGCTGAATCTATTATGACGATTACTGGTCTTGAAGCAGGTGATGTAAGGCTGGAGCTTAGAGATGGTGTTGATCCATACAAGATTAAGGAAACAATGCTGGAGCTTCCTGAAGTAAGAAAGGCGATGGTTACATATCCTGACGCAATTATAGATGCTGAGAGTAAAAATTCAGACTATCGTATTGATAACAGTCTTGCAGTAATTTTTGATAATTTCGATGAAACAGAAAATTTACATCTGATAGAGGGTCGTTATCCACAGCACGATAATGAAATTATGGTTGCATATGGTATAGTACAAAAAGAAGGATATTCACTTGGAGATAATATAAAGGTAATAGGCGATGGTACTGAAATCAGCTATATTATTACAGGTGTTGTAAATTCGATGAATAACGGTGGTAAAGTTCTGTATTTTACATCAGAGGGCTTCAGAAGAGCATTTCCGTCTGACAGACCAACTGTTGTTGAAATATATCTTAACGAGAATATCGACAGACATGAATTCAGCGAAAAGCTGACAGGGCTTTATGGTGGAAGTGTAGAGGACGCTATAGGTGAGGATATTTCTAAAGATAATTATGGGGATAGAATCCAAAGGGTTGCTGAAGAAAAAATGGCACAGCTTATCTCATTATATGGCGTAACAGATGTTGACTATTCAATTAAAATTGGAGATGACATCATAAGTGGAAACAGCGAGAAATTTATTATACGAGATGTTTCATCTTTACATGATCTGGCGGAGGGTCAGCTTGGACCTGTTGCAGTTGCAATGAAAGCAGTTTCAGCAGTAATTGTTGCATTTTCGTTAATTGTTTCGGCAGTAATACTAAGTAGTATTGCAGGAACAACCGTAAGAAGAAAGAGAAAAGAGCTTGGTATTATGAAGTCTATGGGATATACCTCAAAGAATCTTATGCAACAGATTGCATTCCGTATTATGCCAATTGCCTTTATAGCAGTTATTATCGCTTCTGTATGCTCTGTATTACTGGTGAATTTATTTGGCTTAGTTATGTTTTCAGTAATTCTGGAGCTTAACTTATGGATTATGATTCCGATTGATATATGCATACTCTTATTCTGTTATTTGGTAACCTATATCAGTGCAGGTAAGATAAAAAAGATTTCAGTAACCGAATTGATGTCTGAATAGTGAGGAAGATAATATGAAACAAAAAAAGTATAGATTGTTAGCAATGACTTTTGTAGGTGCGTTAGTGTTTTCAGGTCAGCTTGTGGGCTGTAGTCAACTGGCACCATCAGAAATAAAAACTGCTGGTACAAGCAAGCAGACCACACAGTCAGAGCCAGTAAAAGCTACATCAAAGGAAAAAATATACAGCGTTGGTTCTATCAGTAAGGTATATGTTACAACAGCAATTATGCAGCTTTCAGAAGAAGGTAAGGTTGAACTTGACACACCCGTTACAGAATATATTCCTGATTTTACAATGGCAGATGAAAGATACAAAAAGATAACCGTAAGAATGTTGATGAACCATACCTCAGGAATTATGGGAACAAGCTCTAAGAATATGATGCTTTATGATGATAATGATATGGTTTCTCATGATGAGTTACTTAAATCCCTTGCAGGGCAAAGACTGAAGGCTGAGCCAGGTGCATTTGCTTGCTATTGTAACGACGGCTTTACATTACTTGATATGATAGTTGAAAATGTAAGTGGTATGAGCTTTACCGAATATATTGATAAATATATTTCCAGTGAAATAGGTGCTGAATATACAGGTACACCAGTAAACAGATTTCAAATGGAGAATGCTGTTCCTGTTTATAAATTTGGTAGTATTCCTTACGACTATGATTATTGTATGAGTCTTGGAAGTGGTGGTGTTTATGCTACTGCTTCTGAGGTTGCAAAACTTGGTTCTGCGTTTTTTGCAGGAAACAATACTCTTTTGAATGAAAACTCTAAGAATGAAATGGCAGTCCGTTGGGACGATGACCCTTATATGGACGATAATGGTCTTGGCTGGGACTATGTAGAGGATCTTAAATATGAAAAAGCTGGAGTTACCGTTATAGGCAAGGGTGGAGATATTGATAATCAGCATGCACATTTGCTTGTAGCACCAGATGAAGAAATCAGTATTGCTGTTCTTAGCAGTGGTGGAAGTAGCTTGTATAATGCTATTATGGCACAGGCCCTTCTTGATGTAGCTTTGCAGGAAAAGGGAATTTCTGTAGAGACTACAAAAGCAGAATTAGTAGAAACAGTTTCAAAGGTACCTGAGAAATATGCTAAATATGAAAAATACTTTGTAACAAACAATGGGGTATGGAAAATCAGCTTTCCAGATATGAAGTATATGCATATAGAAAAAATCGGTATTGATAACATTGTAAATGAATACTATATGCTTACCAGTGATGGCAGATTTGTACGAATGGAGAGCGATTTAAGCGAATGGGCCGACGAGGGCTACCCAGAGGATAAGACTCTGCGACAGGACTACAATCAGGTTATCTTGTTATTTGAAGAAGAGGAGAATGGCAAGGTATTTATCAAGAGTGATGAGTTTACCAATATAAACGGACTTGGAAACCATATAAGTAAAGCCTTTGTAGCACAGAGCATAGAAGAAAATCCAATAAGCAAAGATTGGCAGACAGCATGGAAAGCAAGAAGTAATCGTAGTCTTGCAGTATATAATCATAAGTATTCTTCAACAGCCTACGATTCTCCTATAGGTAAAATCACTATGATAGAAGAAGTGCCTGGATATATGCTTGTAAGCTCTCAGGGCTTCGGAATCCCTCTTAAAATCACAGGAAAAGATACTGCAGAAGCATTTATAACTATTCCTGGCAGTATCAGCAGAGAGCAGACTGACGCAAAGGTAGAAAAGGTTACTTTAAAGGATAAAACCTGCGTTGAAGTGCTCAGCCTTACTTCAGGAAATAAATATAGATTTTTAGATGAAGTTCCTGAGGTTACAAGTAAAGTAAACGAAGTTGCTTTGCACAGTGACGAAGCTGGCTGGTATCACATAGGCAATGATGTTTCAGGCACAAAGGTTACATTCACAAATCCTGAAAATAGTGCAGTATATGTATATAATAAATATAATGAGATGATATACAGCACTCATATGAAGGATTGGGTCGGTGGTGTTCCTCTACCAAAGGATGGCAGTATTGCTTTTCTTGGAGAGAGTGATAGCAGTATTAAATTAAGATGATCCATAAAGGGTTGTAGATTTTTTACAGATTCTCAATTGCATATATATGTGTTTTTTGGTATAATACCGTAAAAGACAGAATTTTATTTGAGAGGAACAGATATGGATTATAAGGTTTTGGTTATAGATGACGATGAAGTAATTGCCCAATCAACGGCAGAATACTTTAATATGTTCGATATAAAAACTGCATATGTAACAAGCTTTGAAGAGGCAATAGAGTTTTTTGAGAAGAAGCAGGTATCCCTGCTTCTTCTTGATATAAATCTTGGCAACAAATCAGGCTTTGAGCTTTGTAAAAATATAAGAAAAAAATATGATATGCCTATACTTTTTATCAGTGCAAGAACCAGCGATGATGATGTTCTTACAGCATTAAATATTGGTGGTGATGACTATATCAAGAAGCCTTTCACGCTGAATATTTTGCTGGCAAAGGTAAAGGCGATTTTATCCAGATATGAGCAGGCAAAGGAAATGGCAGAATACATAGCAAATAAACAAAGCTCTGATGATGAAAATAACGGAATCGGGCTTGGAGTTGATATGGAAAATGTT
>JAXJUF010000085.1:0-7986 GCA_036309185.1 Acutalibacteraceae bacterium | reverse complement strand
TATCGAAAAATACGAGCACCTAATCTGACCGCCGTTGCACACAGTTGGGGTTAACCCCAACTGTGTGCAACATTCAAATCTAAACTTTCATAAATAAACTTACACACTTTTCTTGACAAACCCTCTTTTTGTATCTTATACTATTATTGACTGCCCACAGGACAGATAATTTACCTTACTTCCCATATAGCCTTTTATGTAATTATATTGCTCTGTGCCTGTACAGTGACAGGTGTAATAGATGGTGTTAAAGCTTTTTAAAATATTTGCAGAGTTTTCTAATTCTGTTTTCCCGTCACTTGTAGGCTCCAGCTTCATAAAATGAAATCCACCAACAAGTACATCAGGCTTAAACCACTCTGTAATACTTAAAATTCCCTTATGTGAACAACCACTGATAAGAACCCTTTTCTCATTCTCTGAAATAAGAAGATACTGCTCGTGTCTAAAGCAGTCAGGCACCATATTGTTATTATCTATCATATTCAAGCCAAAGCTGTTTGTGGGATATTTACACTCATTATTATTACAGGAAAAAATCTCAAGGCTATCATCAAGCTTTAAATAATCATCAACCCTTATTAATCTGTTGTTATCAGATAGTGAGGTATCTAATCCAATATATTTTTCTGTACCTGAATAATGAGGCTCAAATGCATACCTGCTAATATAGAGAGGAGCTTTTTTATTTGTTTCTAAAAATTGTTTAATTCCTCCACCGTGATCATAATGTCCGTGTGAAAGAATTGCTATATCTACATCAGAAATATCTATACCAAGCGTATCAGCGTTTTTCTGGAAAATTTCAGATTGCCCCATATCAAAAAGTATTTTATGTTTCTCTGTTTCAATATAAAGGCTAAGACCATGCTCTATATCTAAATTGCTGTTTTCTGTTGTATTTTCTACAAGTGCTGTAATCTTCAAATGGTATCCCTTCCTATTCTTATATTTATTATAGAATTTTAACTTAAAGAAAAACCACCCTAAAAGGGTGGTTAAATTGTGTTGGCATCTTCCTATTTTTCCAGGCCGTTACCAGCCAAGTATTTTCGGCACTACTGAGCTTAACTTCTGTGTTCGGGATGGGAACAGGTGGACCCTCAGCGTCATCAATACCAACTATTAAATTGTGGTGTACTTTACAGCTTAATTATTATAGCATTAATTACAAATAAAAGTCAAGGGGTTGAAAAGAATTTTTTCTATTTTTTATTTTCTGGTTTCATATACTTGCAAACCATTGTAAAAAACGACAATTTATGATAAAATTAATCTATGTAGTTTATGTGGTAAGAAATCTATATAAATGACTATGAAATTGAAATAATTTTCTTTATTGAAAGGAATGGTTTTTTAATGTCACAGGTAGTAAGAATATTTGTGGAAAAGAAAAACGGCTTTGATGTTGAGGCTTCTCAGATATTATGGGATTTAAAGAATAATCTTGGCTTAACATCACTTGAAGAGCTAAGACTTGTAAACCGTTATGATATTTCTGGTTTATCAAGTGAAGAGCTTGATAAGGCTAAAACTATAGTTTTTTCAGAGCCTAATCAGGACAATGTTTATGACGAAACACTTCCTGTAGAGGCAGGCTGGAAGGTTTTTGCTATGGAGTATCTTCCAGGCCAGTACGACCAGCGTGCAGACAGTGCTGCACAGTGTGCTCAGCTACTTACACAGGGTGAACGTCCTAATGTTTTAAGTGCTAAGGTTGTTGCTGTAAAGGGCAATATTACAGATGAAGAATTTGTTAAAATTCAGAATTATATGATTAACCCTGTGGAATCTCGTTTGGCTTCTATGGAAAAGCCAGAAACACTTGATATTCCAGTTGTTGCTCCTGATAAGGTAGCAGACGTTGAGGGCTTTATTACATTTAATGATGATGAAATGGCTGAGTATTATAGTTCAATGGGCTTCGCTATGACATTAAGCGACCTTAAATTCTGTCGTGATTACTTCAGAGATGAAGAGAAGCGTAACCCAACAGTTACTGAGCTAAGAGTAATTGATACATATTGGTCAGACCATTGCAGACACACAACATTCCTAACAAGATTGGAAAAAATTGAAATAGAGAAAAGTGCTTTAACCTCTGTTATAGAGTCTGCTCTTAAAGAGTACTATGACGCAAGAGAAGAGGTTTACGGCAAAGACAGCGACAGAGATGTATCATTAATGGATATGGCTCTTGCTGGTATGAAGCTACTAAGAAAAAGAGGTATGATTCCTGACCTTGATGTTAGTGATGAAATTAACGCTTGCTCTATCGAGGTTCCTGTAACTATTGATGGTGTTACAGAGCAGTGGCTTGTTCAGTTCAAGAACGAAACACATAACCACCCAACAGAAATCGAGCCATTTGGTGGTGCTGCTACCTGTCTTGGTGGTGCTATTCGTGACCCACTATCAGGCCGTTCTTATGTATATCAGGCTATGAGAGTTACAGGTAGTGGTGACCCAACAGTTGCATTTAAGGATACAATGCAGGGTAAGCTACCTAGCCGTAAGATTACAACTGGTGCAGCAGCTGGCTACAGCTCATACGGTAACCAGATTGGTCTTGCTACTGGTCAGGTTGTAGAGCTTTATGACCCAGGCTATGTTGCAAAGAGAATGGAGATTGGTGCTGTAATCGGTGCTTCTCCAAAATCAAATGTAGTTCGTGGCGTTCCTTCTGCTGGCGATGTTATCGTTTTACTTGGTGGTAAAACAGGCCGTGACGGCTGTGGTGGTGCAACTGGTTCTTCAAAGGCACATACAGAGTCATCAATCGAAACCTGTGGTGCAGAGGTTCAAAAGGGTAATCCACCTACAGAGAGAAAAATTCAGCGTTTGTTCAGAAACAGTGCTGTTTCTACACTTATCAAGCGTTGTAACGACTTTGGTGCTGGTGGTGTTTGCGTAGCTATTGGTGAGCTTGCAGATGGCTTGTCAGTAGACCTAGACAAGGTTACAAAGAAATACGAGGGTCTTGACGGTACAGAGCTTGCAATTTCTGAGTCACAGGAAAGAATGGCTGTTGTACTAGAGGCTAAAGATGTAGATAAATTTATTGAGTACGCTCATACTGAAAACCTAGAGGCTACTGCTGTTGCAGTGGTTACAGAAAATCCAAGACTTACAATGACTTGGAAGGGTGATACAATAGTAAGCCTAAGCAGAGCATTCCTAAATACAAACGGTGTTACACAGGTTTCTCAGGCTTATATCACAGCTCCAAATGCTGACGAAAACTATCGCACACAGGCTCCAAAGGCACTTGCTGGTATGAGCAAGGCAGAGGCATTTAAGGCTAACCTATCTCGTTTAGAGGTATGCTCACAAATTGGACTTGGCGAGAGATTTGACGCAAGTATTGGTGCAGCTACTGTTATTATGCCATTCGGTGGTAAATATCAGCTTACTCCACAGGACGCTATGGCTGCTAAAATTCCACTAGAGAAGGGCGAAACTGACGACGCAACAGCAATGAGCTTTGGCTTTATCCCTGGCGTATCTCGTTGGTCACCATTCCACGGTTCAGCCTTTGCAGTAGTTGAGTCACTTTCAAAGCTACTTGCAATCGGTGCAGATCCACTTACAGCAAGACTAACATTCCAGGAGTATTTTGAAAGACTATACGATAAGGCTGAGCGTTGGGGCAAGCCTGCTGCTGCACTTTTGGGTGCTATGACAGCTCAGATTAACCTAGGTATTCCTTCAATCGGTGGTAAGGATAGTATGTCTGGTTCATTCGAGGATTTAGATGTACCACCAACACTTGTAAGCTTTGCAGTAGCAATGACAAAGGCTTCTAAGACAATTTCAGCAGAATTTAAGAACGCTGGTTCAAAGGTGCTTTACATTCCTGTACCTGTTAATAAAGAAACTCAAATGCCAATTTGGGACGACCTAAAGAAGATGTACAATGCTGTATATGCTCTAATGGCTGACGGCAAGGTGCTTTCTGCAAGTGTTGTTCGTGAGGGTGGTGCAGCTGCAACAGTTGCCAGAATGTGCTTTGGTAACAAGATCGGATTTACATTTGACCACGAGCTAACAGAGGAAGAGCTATTTGCTCCACTAAGTGGCTCACTGGTTGTAGAGCTTGCAGACGGTGCAGAGCTTGACAGCAATGTACTTGCTTATACACTTGGTACTACAACTGCAAATTCTGTAATTGATATAAAGTGTGCTACTCTTGATATTGATGAGCTTATTGCTACTTGGACAGGTAAGCTTGAGAATGTATTTGCTACAAAGGCAGATTGCCCTAAGGTAGCTTATGATATTCCACTAACAACAGAGCATAGCAAGCTTTCACCAATGATTAAGGTTGCTAAGCCTAAGGTATTTATCCCTGTATTCCCAGGTACTAACTGTGAGGTTGACACTGCAAGAGCATTTGAAAAGGCTGGTGCAGATCCACAGCTACTTATCGTTAAGAACCTTACTCCAAACGACATTGAAGAAACAATTGCTCAAATGGAGAAGATGATTAAGGAATCACAGATGATTATGCTACCAGGTGGCTTTAGTGGCGGTGACGAGCCAGACGGTTCTGGTAAGTTTATTGCTACAACATTCCGTAACCCTGTAATTGCTCAGGCTGTAACAGACCTACTTGAGAAGCGTGACGGCTTAATGCTTGGTATTTGTAACGGCTTCCAGGCTCTTATCAAGCTAGGCTTGGTTCCATATGGTAAGATTACAGAAATCACAGAGGATTCTCCAACACTTACATTCAACACAATAGGCAGACATATCTCTCATATGGCTTATACTCGTGTAACATCTGTAAAATCTCCTTGGTTGTCACAGGTTAACGCTGGCGATGTATTCGCAGTGCCTGTATCACATGGTGAGGGTAGATTTGTAGCAAATGACGCTGTATTACAGCAGTTAATTGCTAACGGTCAGGTTGCAACACAGTACGTAGACCTTAACGGTAAGCCATCAGACGATATCGCATTCAACCTAAATGGTTCTGTTTGTGCTATTGAGGGTATTACAAGCCCAGATGGTAGAGTATTCGGTAAAATGGGTCATTCAGAGCGTAAGGGTAACAACCTATATGCAAATGTACCATTTGACAAGGATCAGAAAATCTTTGAAAGTGGCGTAGCTTACTTCAAGTAATTTAATTAAATAAAATTTTCAGCTGACTTTATAGAAATATAAGGTCAGCTTTTTTTATTATAAATGCTTGACAAATACATCGCACTGTGATATATTACTTATAACGAAGTGCGATACATCTTACTAAGATACATTACACTAAGATATATCGCTGTGAAATATAGAGAGGATGAATATTTTGGATGCACATATAAGAAAGGTTTATGTTCCTATGACAGAAACAGGCTTTTATATTTTGCTGTGCTTGCGTAATGAAATGCACGGCTACAGCATTGTTCAAAGGGTGTCTGAACTAACAAACGGAGAAATTCGTTTAAGTCCGGGTACTATGTATGGAAGTCTTTCTAAAATGGAAAAGGACAATTTAATACGTTTTGTGCGTGAAGAGGAAAAACGTAAAATATATAAAATTACAGATTTAGGGCAACAGGTGCTGGAGCTTGAAATGGCACGAATTGAACGCTTATACAGAAATTTAAAAGAGGTGCAGTAAAATGAGTAAAATAAAAAGAAAGTTAGGATTTTTTACAATACCAGAATATAAAGAAGAAGAGAAGTGGCTTGAAAAGCTACATCGTTCTGGATTAAAATTAAAAAAGGCAACCTTGCCTTGCTTTTATACATTTGAAGAATGTGAACCTGAAGACGTAGTATATCAGCTAGACTACAATGAAGAGGGTATGAAAAATAAAGCAGAGTATGTACAGATGTTTAAGGATTGTGGTTGGGAGCATATTACCGATATGGCTGGATATAGCTATTTTAGAAAGCCAGTGTCAGAAATGGTTGAAGACGAGGGAATTTTCAGCGATGATGCTTCAAAGCTGGATATGATAAGAAGAGTTTTTAAGGGCAGAATGATTCCTTTACTCTTTATATTTTTTGGAATAATCATTCCACAGATATTTGTACAAAGCTCTATTGACGCCCCATTGGCTAAGGTTAATCTTATAACATTTATCGTTCTTTTTGTTTTTTATTTAGTACTATTTATTAAGTTCGCAATACAGTATGTTAAGCTAAAAGAGAAGGTAAAGGATTAAATTTTTTAAACGAGGGGTTATATTATGTTTGAAACTAGTCAATTAATTATAAGACCATACAAGGCTACCGATGCTGATGCTGTACTTAGAACTATGGGTAATTATCATATTTACCGTACCACATATGGTATACCATACCCTTGTGATATTAAATATGTAAAAAAGTGGATAAAAAATGTTATAAGCAGTGCCTCAGCAAATAAGTCGTATGAATTTGCAATAATTAACAAAAACAATGGCTGTTATATGGGTAATGTAGGATTGATAAACGTTGACCAACAAAGCAAACGTTGCGACATATCATACTTTATCGACCCTTTATATTGTAACAATGGTATTGCAACAGAGGCTGGTGTTGCTATGATAAAATACGCATTTGAACAGCTTGGAATGGTGCGAGTGGGTGGTATGTGTATGGATATAAATCCTGCTTCTGCAAGAGTTATGGAAAAGCTTCGTATGAAATATGAAGGTACTTTAAGGAATTATTTTATCAAGGATAACGCTCTTGTTAATGCTATGATGTATTCTATTTTAGTTGATGAATATAGAGGCTTATCCTCAAACCGTGTTTGAGTTATTCACAAAGTTATCAACATTTTCAACATTTCGGTGTTGAAAACTCTTAAAAACTGTGCAATAACTGGGGGTAAATGTCAAAATATAGGTTTTTTTCTTTGAAATTCACTATATATAGTGTTTTTTATTATGGAAAACTTTCTTAAAATGTTGAAAACCTTTTTCCACACTATGTTAATATCTTTTTACCTACGAACCTATTTTATTCAAAAAATTTATATATTAACACAAAAAACAGAGTATCTCATATCATAACGAGATACTCTGTTTTCTTACTTTAATTATTCTTTAGTATAGGCAATTACAAATTCATCACCGTTGTTAACTGGCTGTGTATCTATTCCGTGATTACAATACGCACCATTTACATTAAATGCCCAATAGGCACCGTTTGTATTATAATCGGCAAGCTCACCATTTACAGTTTTAACCATCATACCATAGGCACCCTCTTCTCCTGAATACTCCAAGCCCTCGGCATCGTCCATAGCACCACGTAAAAATTCAGCTTCGGTTGATACATCATAAACAGTAGATTTTTCAGAGGAGTCAACAACCTCTATTGTAATATTCTTTTTTGCCACTGTTGCATTTTCTGTTGGGGTGTTTTGGCTTACTTTTGCCTGATTGCTACAGCCGAATAGCATAGTTACCAAAACCAACACAACTGCCACAAGTACAGCCTTGGCTATACCACTTTTTTTACTAGTCCTTGTTACCTTTGCTTCTGTTCTCTTGTTCATTTTTCTTAATCCTTTCATTTATAAAATTATAGAAAAATTCATGTATGCATAGCCACCTATAACAGGCTGAAAAATATAAAAAACCTCCTACTTAAAAATAAGCAAGAGGTTAAAAATACACAGCTATAAAGCACACAGACATAAATAGCCTGTGTACTAATAATGCATAAACCAATTACTCGTGGTTTTACATATATCATAATAGGCAGGTATTCTGACTTGAACATCAACACGTTGCTTCGTCTTCCCGAATTGTAAAATTCAGTGACATTACAGTGAATAAATACTGTTGAAGCAACATTACGTTCTTACAGCGACGAGTTCGCTCAGGATTTACACCTGATTCCCTTTTCACCAAAAATAAAATGATTTATTTTTATTAAATTGCAATAACAAATTGAACACTTTTTAGAATAAAGCCCGGCTTTTCTAAGCCGGCTTAATTTCCAACAAGCACGGACATCTAACGGTGTCAAGGTCGCCGTAAGGCGAGG
>JAXJUF010000084.1:0-3425 GCA_036309185.1 Acutalibacteraceae bacterium | reverse complement strand
TGTTAGCAGCATTTAGGTCAGGCATTTTCTGCTCTGCAATCTGCTTAACTTGCTCACGTGTAATCTTAGCAACCTTATTCTTGTTAGGCACACCAGAACCACTCTGAATGTTACAAGCCTTTTTAATTAGTACAGCTGCAGGTGGTGTCTTTGTAATAAATGAGAAAGAACGGTCTGCATATACTGTGATAACAACGGGAATAATCATACCGATGTCATTCTTTGTACGCTCATTAAATTCCTTTGTGAACGCCATAATGTTTACACCGTGCTGACCTAGTGCAGGACCAACAGGTGGTGCCGGGGTAGCTTTACCGGCAGGTATTTGTAGTTTAATAAAACCTACAACCTTTTGAGCCATTTTTTTTGCACCTCCATAATTCGTGGTTTTGTCGGAATGTTCTAAGAAATTTACATTCCTCCCACAAGGGATAAGTTTAAAATCCCTCAATTCAATAATAACTGTATTTAACAGATTATTAGTGTGTTAATCACTCCAAAAGCTCGGCTTGTCCAAGCTCTAAATCTACAGGAGTTTCTCTACCAAACATAGAAACTGTTACCTTTACTATGTTTTTATCTGTATCAATTTCTTCTACAACGCCTACAAAATCCTCTAGAGGACCGTCTGTGATTCTTACTGAATCTCCAACGCTGTAAGAAACCTCTACACTTCTTATTTCTACGCCCATCTTTATCACTTCATCATCTGAAAGTGGTACAGGCTTTGATGATGGACCAACAAACCCGGTACATCCTCGAATATTACGAACAACATACCATGTCTCGTCTGTATAAACCATCTTGATAAATACATATCCTGGATAAAGCTTACGTTCTACTTCTTTAGCTACACCGTTTTCACCGATTTCAGTAACTAATTCTGTAGGAACCTTTACACCTTGGATAACGTCTTGAAGATTTCTGTTTTCAACAGTTTTCTCCAAAGTAGAAGCTACTTTGTTCTCATAACCTGAGTAGGTGTGAACAACATACCATTTTGCTTCTCCTGACATTGCACATCATCCTCTCACGCAGTTTAGCCTGCAGAAGTCTCCATTACAAGACCCAGCAATGCGAAAAGACCTTGATCCAATGCAAAAATAAATAATCCCATTACTATCATAATAACCAATACTACACCAAAGTTTTTGAAAACTGCTTTTGGTGCTGGCCAAGTAATTTTCTTTACTTCTGCTTTGCACTCACGGAAGTATTTTGCAATTCTAGCAAAAATGTTAGGCTTCTTATCCTTTTTTTTAGTTGCCTTTTTGTCAGCAACCTTTTTTTCGGTAGTCTTTTTCTCGACCTTTTCAGCCATAACTAATACCTCCGATATTATTTTGTCTCCTTGTGAAGAGTATGCTTGTTGCAAAATCTACAATGCTTCTTCATTTCCAATCTTTCTGGATCATTTTTCTTGTTTTTCATTGTGTTGTAGTTGCGCTGTTTGCACTCTGTACAAGCTAATGTTACTTTTACTCTCATTTTAACGGCACCTCCGATTATTGCGGTAAATTTAAGCCTCCCTCAAAAATTGGCACAAAAAAATAAGCCCCTTTTTTCCGAGGTAAATATACTATATCACACAAAACTTATATAGTCAAGGCTTTTTTATATTTTTTTGCAAATATGCAAATTCTGTGGCACTAATTATACCATTAACCTGTACTTTTGTCAAATAAGGAAATAAGCTTATATATTATATATGTTAGATATTGTAAATATCCCGTTTATATTATTGACCTTTACTAACGGTTGTTATAAAATAAACACATAAATTTAATTATCTGCCTAAAAAGGAGATGTATATAATGGAATGTGAAAGATGTCACGCTGAAAATTATGATGAAGCCTATTATTGCAAAAATTGTGGTGCAAAGCTAGACAAACCAAGAAACAGCACTCACACCACACAAAGAAGTAATTTTCCATATGATTATCAACAACAGCCTGATAATTCAAGATATCAAAACAATCATCAGCAACAATCAGATAATTATAACTATCCAAATAACTATCAACAACAGTATGATAATTCAAGATACCAGAATAATTATCAGCAACAATCTGACAATTATAGTTATCAAAACAATTATCAGCAACAACCTGATAATTACCAATATCAAAATAATCAACAACATCATAACACATATAACAATATCCCAAATAACACTCAAAGTCATACAGAGAAAACTGTATATGTTTTTAAGGAAAAGATCTCCCCTAATTTCGGTATATTCGGTGGTTCAAAAAAGAAATCCTATGACAAAAAGATACAGCAGATGCTTGATGAGGCTCTATCTGCTGAGCAAAATAGTAACACATCATATAACTCTTCAACCACCTCAATAAATGGTGGGATTCGCAAAGAGCATACTACTCACACCTCTTACGTTGGAGGTACTAAAATCCACACAGATAAAACAGTATATACTGTTCCTATATCTTCTAACGGTATGGATAAAGATAATGACATACACCAGATGTATGAGAAGGCTAAAAAAATTTTAGAAAACCCACAGCAGTATAATGAACAATATAACTCATCCTATAATAATTCATCATATAATCCATCACAAAATCCAGCCTATAACTACTCATACCCAAAGCCTAATCGTGTACGTAGAGTTTCCAAAGGTAAGCTTCGTGCAATAACATTTATTTTTATAGTAATTATCTCCTCGGTTCTTATTCTATGCTTCAATTATAAGAATCTATCCGAGGAATCGGTTAGAAATGCTGTTGCTAATCATCTGGCAAAATCTAACGATAAATACGAAAGCTATTTTATACAGAGTCTAGACGAGCCTTATATTACCATAAATTTTTTAGGTCCTGAGGAATATATATTTAGTAGCTATTCAGGCTCTGATATGAACACTGTAACCCTTGAAAACCAAAGTGAAATAAGTCCAGATGTATTTGGTGAAATAAAAATAACAACATTTAAAGGGAATATCGAAGATGACCTTGATGATATGCTTGGTTTTAATTTTCAAATCATATCAAATGAAACTATACAAAGTAGTGCTGGCGAAATGAGACTGATTACTATATCAAACCCTATTAAAAAAAATCATCATTTAGCTTATATGAATTTAGAAAATAATCAAGTGTTTAAAATATGTAGCTACGACAACCTAAGAACTGACGAATATGACCAAGAGCTTAAAGATATGGTAAGAAAAATGGCAGAAAGCTGTTCAATTTCTGGAAATGCTGAAACAGGTACTGAAAATGAAACTGAACAGAAAACCGTAAGCGTCAACTCAAGCACGCCTACCCATCCTCTTTTTAATGAGATATAATTCTCATTGAAAGGAGGATTTTTAAATATGGCGACAAGGAGAACTAAAGAGGAAAAATTAAAATTAATAGCTGATTATGAGGCAAGTAGTTTATCTATGACAGAATGGTGTACT
>JAXJUF010000083.1:0-92647 GCA_036309185.1 Acutalibacteraceae bacterium | reverse complement strand
GTACAGCACCAAATGAAGATGAAACCTTTTACAGATATATAATAAATAGTAGCTTTATGCTGATAGCCTTAGCAATAAGTTCAATGGCAGATGCTATTCTTAACTTTCTTTTTGCAGGGATTTTTACTTTTTCTTAAAATTATAAATAAGGATAAAACATTATGAGTACAAAAAAAGAACGACTTGGCTTTTTTAAGCTGTATTTTAAAAATTTCAAGGTAATGCTTATCGGCAATCTTTTGTTTTCTGTTCCTTTAATTCTTTCAGTTGCTTTAATTTATGGTCTGGGATTGCTTTTAAATCAAACTGATAATGTGTGGTTTTTAAGCTTGGTTATAGTTTTAATTTATCCATTTTATTCAGGTGTTACACAAATTACAAAGGATATTGTAAAGGGTGGAAAAACTCCTGTTAAGCCTCTTGAAGCGTATAAAAAGGGAATAAAAAACAATATTAAATATTTTGCTTTATATGGTGTGTTGATATATTTGTGTTTGATTATTTCATACTACAGTGTTTCGTTATATCTTAATTTCGCATCACAAAGCTGGATATTCTATATACCTTCATTCATAACAGTGGTAATATCAATTTTTCTACTGTTTATATCATTTTCATTACCTATACTTACAGTTACTCTCGAATTAAAGCTAAAGCATTATTTTAAAAATGCTGCTTTAATGGCATTGGGCGAATTGCCGATGAATTTTTATGTAGCTGTAACAACACTTGCTTTGCTGTCAGGCTGTTTCTCACTTTCGTTGCTTACAGGTAATATAATAGCAGGTGTAGCAGTTTTACTTGTGGCTGTATTGCTTATACTACCTACAGGTATTTCATATTGCTCAGTGTACAGGCTTTATCCAAAAATGGAAAGAATTTTTGAGCTTGAACCACAGGATAAGAAGGAATTCCCTACAATGCCTGTTGCTGTTCCAACTGATGACGAGGGAAAGCCTATACTTGCACATAATGATGACGGAGAGGGTTATGTGTTTGTAAACGGAAAAATGATAAAGAAATCACTTGCAAATAGTTGCGAATATATAGATGAAAGTGATTGATAATTATTACTGAAATTTATAGCCTTGCAAATAAATTCCTGTTGTGCTACAATTAATTTGTGAATTTAATATGTCAGTTCGTAACCATCCTGACAATAAATAAAACTACGGGAATAAATACAGCTATGTTTTTATAGCTGTATTGCAAGGCTGTACGCTAAAACAAGACCGTAAAGGTCTTGTTTTTTTGCTTTGATATATATTATATTACCAAAAGGGAATGATTATATGGAAAGATATAACATAATCAATCATAAAAATCCACGAGAAATAGTTTTGCTACGTGGTAGTGGTTGTAAATGGAGAAAATGTACCTTCTGTGATTATCATCTTGATTTTTCAAAAAATAAAGATGATAACTTTGAAATTAATGCAGAAGCATTGTCAAAGGTAACAGGCTTATATAATAAGCTGGAGGTTATTAATTCAGGTAGCTTTTGTGATTTAGATGATAAAACAATTAATCTGATTATAGATACCTGTATAAAAAATAAGATATCAATAGTTCACTTTGAATGTCACTATATCCATAGGGAAGAGGTAGAAAAAATAAAAAAGCTTTTTTCTGAAAATAATATTGCAGTAAAAATAAAAACAGGTGTTGAAACCTTTGATGTGAATTACAGAGAAAATGTATTGAAAAAGGGCTTTTGTTCAGCTACACCACAGGATATTGCACAGTATGCAGACGAGGTTTGTCTTTTGTTTGGTCTTACAGGTCAAACAGAACAAAGTATGCTTAATGATATTGAAACAGGATTAAAATATTTTAATAGAGTATGCGTAAATATTATGACTCCTAACACAACAAAGATAAAGCCTGATGAATCTGTTATTTCAATTTTTCAAAACAAGGTAGCAAAAAAGTATATAGATAACAGCAGGGTTGATATACTTTTTGAAAATACAGATTTCGGAGTAGGTTCATAAAACCAACAGGAGGATAATTGAATGAGAAATGAAATATTATTAATAGCCTCATTGGCACTTGTATTTGGTTCAACACTTATCTCGTATAGAATTTTTGGGAAAACAGGGCTTTATATTATGACAGCAATCTCTACTATTGTTTCAAATATTGAGTGTCTTATATTAATAAATGCCTTTTCAATGGAACAAACCTTGGGTAATGTTTTCTTTGCAAGCACCTTTTTAATCACCGATATTCTAAGCGAAAATCATTCCGAAAAGGATGCTAACAAGGCAGTATGGATAGGAATATTTACTAATGTATTTTTTATATTGATATCTCAAAGCTGGCTTTTGTATGTTCCTGCTCAAACAGACTGGGTTATGCCGTCGATTGATGTAGTGTTTTCAAACACACCAAGAATGATGATTTCAAGTCTTGTTGTTTATGCTGCTTCTCAGTTTCTTGATGTTAAGCTGTACCATATGTGGTGGAGGCTTACAAATAAAAAATTTGGAGATAATCAAAAATATCTTTGGTTAAGAAATAATGGTTCAACATTACTTTCACAGCTTATCAACACAATACTATTTACACTTTTCGCCTTTTATGGTACCTATAATTTACCTACATTATTTAGTATAATGATATCAAGTTATATTATCTATGCTGTAACAGGCTTGCTTGATACTCCTATGGTGTATTTAGCAAGAAAAATGAAAGATAATGACAAGATATCAGAATAAAATTTATTACGACCTAGAACTTGTTTGAAAAAACTTTATTTTCTATTGACAAAAAAAGTCGCATTATGTATAATAACGATGTAAATTAAATAAGCTACCAACTTATCAAGAGTGACTGAGGGACAGGCCCTGTGAAGTCCAGCAACCTGCGTTTGTAAGGTGCCAAATCCTGCGGTTAAACCGAAAGATGAGATTTTTTGTAAGCCTTTCGGTGTGTCCGAGAGGCTTTTTTATTCTTGTACTAAAAGGGGTGATTATTATCGAATGGTTTAATGTGTATGGCTTGTTTTTTATAATTGTAATTATGGTTCCAAATATAATTTATGCCATTAAATGTAAAGAGGGCTTTGAAAACAAGTGGAGCAATAAAGTGGTTGAGATTTTTGAACAAATCGGACGCTATGGCTGTTTTGGTTTTATGATATTTAATATCCCTAATACAGGCTTTGGCTTTTCTTCAAACGAAGCATTTGCCCTGTATTTGATAATAAATGCTTGTTTAGTTTTTGCTTATTGTGTTATATGGGCAATATGCTTTAAAAAGAATAATCTTTTTAAAGCTATTTCATTATCGGTAATACCATCTGTGGTTTTTCTGTTTAGTGGTATTATAAGCCATTCAATACCGTTGCTTGTTATGGCAATTATATTTGCACCATGTCACATTCTTATAAGCTGTAAAAATTCAAATTGTTAATTAATACTTATTATATTTTAAAAAAGGAAAGGGAAAAATTATGGTTAAACACTTTTTTACATCAGAATCAGTAACTGAAGGACATCCTGACAAGGTTTGCGACCAGATTTCAGACGCAGTGCTTGACGCTTTGCTTGCACAGGATGAAAATTCTCACGTTGCTTGCGAAACAACTGTTACAACAGGTATGGTTCACATAATGGGCGAAATTACAACAAACGCAACAGTAGATATTCCTGCTATTGCAAGAGAGGTTATAAAGGGAATAGGCTATGATAACAGTGAATGTGGCTTTGATGGCAACAACTGTGCTGTTTTAACATCGCTTGATGCTCAGTCTGCTGATATTGCAATGGGTGTAAACGAAAGCTTTGAGCTTAAAGACGGTGAGCAGGACGCTTACAACCAGATTGGTGCCGGTGATCAGGGTATGATGTTCGGCTATGCCTGCGACGAAACACCAGAGCTTATGCCTGCTGCTATTTCTTACGCACATAAGCTAGCTAAACAGCTTACAGCTGTTCGTAAGAATGGCATATTGCCATACCTAAGACCAGACGGAAAAACTCAGGTAACAATAGAGTACAACGACGATGAAATCGTAAGAATTGATACAATAGTTGTTTCTACTCAGCACGACGAGGATGTAACTCTTGAGCAAATTCGTAAGGATATAAAGGAATATGTAATTAACGCAATTATTCCTGCTGAGCTTATTGATGATGCTACAAAGCTATTTATTAACCCAACAGGCAGATTTGTTATTGGTGGACCAGTTGGTGACAGTGGCTTAACAGGTAGAAAGATTATTGTTGACACATATGGTGGCTTTGCAAGACACGGTGGTGGTGCATTTAGTGGTAAAGACCCTACAAAGGTAGACCGTAGTGCAGCCTATGCAGCAAGATATGTTGCTAAAAATATTGTAGGTGCTGGCATTGCAAAGAAGTGCGAGGTTCAGCTTGCTTATGCAATCGGTGTAGCTAAGCCAGTATCAGTTTTTGTTGATTCATTTGGCACATCACAGTACACTAACGAAGAGCTTGCAAACGCAGTAAATGAGGTATTCGACCTTCGTCCTGCTGCTATTATCGAAAATCTTAACCTACGTCATACTAAGTATCAGCCAACAGCTGCTTACGGACATATGGGCAGAGAGGATTTAGATGTTGCTTGGGAGAAGCTTGACAAGGTAGATGAGCTTAAAAAGGCTTTAGGTATGAACTAATGGATATAGGATACATAAATTCAATAGGTGAATTTAGATTTCGTGCTTGTGCAATTATAATTGAAAATGGCTGTGTGCTTATGGCTAAAAATAATAAAGATAATTTTTACTACTCAGTAGGTGGAGGAGTAAAACAGAATGAATCATCAACTGATGCTGTTGTGCGTGAGGTTTTTGAAGAAACAGGCTTACATTACGAGGTTGACCGTTTAGCGTTTATTCACGAAAATTTCTTTACAAGTGACAACGGCGAAAATGGTTCAGATTTACCATTTCACGAGGTTGCAGTTTATTATTTGATGAAACCAAAGGGTGTTAAAAGTGAAATCACAGCAGAAAGCTACAGTAATAGCAATATTATTGAGCATATGGAATGGTTGCCTATTGATAAATACAGCACATATAAAGCATATCCAGAATTTTTTGCAGATAAGCTAAAAAATATCCCTGATTATCCACAGCATATAATTACATACGAAAAGTAAGATATTTTATCTAAACTATGTAAAAATTTATAAAAATATGTTAAAATAGCTCTGAAGAATTTTCTTTAGAGCTATTTCTATTTTTAGTAAGGTGGTAATCAAATGAAAAAGGGAATAATATTCGACCTTGACGGTACACTGTGGGACTCTGCAAGTGTTGTTGTACAGGGCTTTAATGATGAAATAAAATTACATAACGATACTGATTATGTGCTTACAGAGGAAATTCTGAAATCTCAAATGGGCAAAACAGCACCACAAATTGCAAAGGTGTTTTTTCCTGACTTAAAAGAGGAAAGAGCCTTAGAGCTTATGGCACTATGTGCAAAGCGTGAGCGTTTATATTTAGCCGAGCGTGGTGGTAAGCTGTTTGATAATATTGAAGACACCTTAAAAGAATTGCAATCAAAGGGCTACAAGCTGTATATTATAAGTAATTGTGAATGTGGTTATATTGAAACATTTATGCGTGTGCATAAGCTGGAAAAATACTTTGAAGATACCGAATGTCACGAAAATACAGGTCTTTCAAAGGGTGAAAATATAAAGCTTATGATTAAGCGAAATTCAATTGATAAGGCTATATATGTAGGCGATACACAGGGCGATTGCGATGCAACCCGTTTTGCAGGCATACCTTTTGTTTTTGCAGAATATGGCTTTGGCAATGCAGAAAATCCTGATTATACAATACATACCTTTAAAGAAATTTCAGAGGTATCAAGTAATATTTTAGATAATTGATAAATTAGAAAAATAAAAGCTAAGGAGAAATAAAAAATGGGACTTGAAAAGGTATATGCCATTGAGATGTATTTTGACAAAGAAACTGAAGATAAAATTATGAGCCTAGCACAAAAGATTGCTGACAATAAGCTAAGCACCAAATTTTTGGAATGGAAAACCAGACCACACGTTACATTAGCTGTGTTTAATGAGGTTGACGAAAATAAATGTATAGAGCTGTTAAAGGAATTTACAAAGGAAAGAAAGGTTCTGCCTGCATTTCTTGACTCAGTGGGAATGTTCAATGACACAAAAACCATTTTTTTAAATCCTACTATGACAAAGAATATGTATCAGCTACAAAGTGATTTATATGATACTATGAAAGAATTTGATACACAGGGCTGGGAATGGTATCTGCCTGACGGCTGGGTACCACATTGTACAATTGCGTTAAATAGAGAAGACGAAGAAGAGGCTTTCTATAAATCAAGTGAGTTGGTTCTTCGTGAATTTAAGAAGATAGAAGGAAAGTATACAGCTCTTGGTTTGGTTAAGCTCACCTTCCCTGTAAAAGAAATTGCAACTATTCCGTTTTCTGTTTAATAAAAGATAAACTAGAAATAAAAAAGGTGAATATCGCCCTTTGCGATACCCACCTTTTTAACCAAATAAACCGATTTATTAGAAATTGTTATTTCTGTTTCTGTTCTGGTTGTTATTCTGGTTGCTTCTGTTGTTCTGATTGTTGTTCTGATTGTTGTTCTGGTTGTTGTTCTGGTTGTTATTCTGATTGCTTCTGCTGTTCTGGTTGTTATTCTGGTTGTTATTGTTGTTAAATCTGTTATTCATAAATAACACCTCCTTACAAAAATTATTATTGACTAATATTAAGTTTATATACATTAAAATTTAAAAGGAAGTTTACAAGATATGGAAAATTTACTCCCTGAAAAATTTTTACAAAGAATGAAAAATATGCTAAATGATGATTACGAAATCTTTTTAGCTGAATATAAAAAGAAACCATATAAAGGATTAAGAGTTAATACCTTAAAATGTGATGTTGAAAAGTTGAAGGCTTTACTACCTGTACAGCTTGAGCCTTCACCATTTTCGCCTTTAAGCTTTTATATTACAGATGATATAAAGCTAGGCAATAATCCACTTCACCACTGTGGTGCGTTCTATATGCAAGAACCATCAGCATCAAGTGCTGTAACTGCACTTGATGTTCAAAAGGATGATAAGGTGCTGGATTTATGTGCTGCACCAGGTGGAAAATCTACTCAAATAGCTACATTGCTAGACGGTACAGGCTTGATATGGAGTAATGAAATAGTTAAGAAAAGAGCACAAATTCTACTTTCTAATATGGAAAGAATGGGTGTTAAAAATAGCATTGTTTCATCAATTTCACCTGAGCTTTTATGTCCTAATCTTATGGGATATTTCGATAAGGTTTTAGTTGATGCACCTTGTTCTGGCGAGGGTATGTTCAGAAAGGACGAAACTGCTATTTCTGAATGGACACTTGAGCATACAAAATCCTGTATGGAACGTCAGCTACAAATTTTAGATAGTGCAAAGCTCTGCCTGAAGCAGGGTGGAACACTAGTGTATAGTACCTGCACATTTTCTGAATATGAAAACGAAGAAACAATAAAAGCGTTTTTAAAGGCAAACCCTGACTTTAAGCTTGTTGACTGTAATGTAAGCTTTGGCAGAGGTGGAATAGATATGCCGTTTGCACGCAGAATTTACCCAATGGACGGTGGTGAGGGTCATTTTGTAGCCAAGCTTATTAAAGAGGGTGAAGCGTCAGGATATACAGCAGATGATTATACACAGCCTAAGCAGAATAAAATAACAGCAGATATTATTACACAGGCAAAAAAGCTACATAGCGAGATTTCTACATCAAATATTACACCAAGCTTTACAGTGGTTAATGATAAGGTTATAATAAAGCCTGATGTAATGCCTGATATAAATGGCTGTGGAGTTATAAGATGTGGTGTGCTTTTTGGTGAGGTTAAGAAAAACAGAATTGAACCATCACACAACTTCTTTACAGCTAATAATCCTGACTATTTTAAGAATGTGGTAGATTTAGATGTTAATTCGCCAGAGGTTAATTCTTATTTATTGGGTGAAGAAATCTCTGTTGATGACTCACTCAAGGGCTATACAGCTGTGTGTGTAAACGGAATTACACTTGGCTTTGGTAAATGCTCAAATGGTCAGTTGAAAAATAAATATCCAAAGGGATTAAGAAAGGTTAAATAATGGTGAAATATGGAGCTTTCTAATATTGGTACTATAAAAGAAATTTTAAGTAAATATGGATTTACCTTTTCAAAATCATTGGGTCAGAATTTCCTTATAAACCCTTCTGTATGTCCAAGAATGGCAGAATATGGAGGAGCCCAAAAGGGAGTAGGAGTAATAGAGGTTGGCCCTGGTATAGGTGTGCTTACCTGTGAGCTTGCTAAAAGAGCTGATAAGGTAGTAGCAGTAGAGCTTGATAAAAGACTACTGCCTGTTCTTGATGAAACACTTGCAGAATTTGACAACATAAAGGTTGTAAATGATGATATTTTAAAAATAGATTTAAAAAAGCTTATAGAGGATGAATTTGCAGGTATGGAGGTTGTAGTTTGTGCTAACCTGCCATATTATATTACCTCACCTGTAATTATGAAGCTACTTGAAGATAAATTGCCTATAAAAGCACTTACGGTAATGGTGCAGAAAGAGGCTGCACAGCGTATTTGTGCAGAGGTAGGCACAAGACAGAGTGGTGCAGTAACAGTGGCTGTAAATTATTATTCAACACCACAGCTACTGTTTAATGTTTCAGCCGGTAGCTTTATGCCAGCTCCAAAGGTTGATTCAGCAGTAATAAGGCTCGATATTCTTGAAGAGCCAAGAGTACAGCTAAAAAATGAAAAGCTGTTTTTTAGAATAATAAAATCAGCATTCGGACAAAGAAGAAAAACACTTTCAAACTCTCTTTCATCAGGTCTTTCTCTACCAAAGGGAGATATAATAAATGCACTTGAAACAGCAGATGTACCTGCAAATTATCGTGCAGAACAGCTTACAATGCAACAGCTTGCAGATATAGCAAATGTAGTTGCACAAATAACGGAGTGACAGTATGACAATTAACGAAACAGCAACAACATCTACTTTTTTATTCTCTGATAAGTCAGATTCTAAAATAAGATTTGGCATTGAGGATAACGGCACAGAATATAGTAAATCAGCACAGCCGTCACAGGATGTTTTTACAAGAAGAATTGCAAGGCTGTATAATGCAAAAATAGCATACAGCAATAAAGCAGAAAATATAATAGAACCTTTTTTTATGGCTTTAGCAAGTGGTAATGAGAAAATTGCTGTTTCAGCTACTGTTTTTTCTATGCTTAATGATTTAATAATTTCTTATGCAAATAGTCATTGTATAAAGCTTGTATTGTTTGAAGATATTAAACAGCTAAAATCAGCTTTAAAAAATGGAGTAAAGGCTGTAATTATATCAACCTCTGCTATTAATTGCTGTACAATTAATACAGCACAGGCAGGTAAGCTATGCTGTGAATATCATACTCCGTTAATAGTTGACAACACCTTGACAACAGCATTCAATTACAATCCATTTGTAGATGGTGCTGATTTTGTTCTTGAAATGTCACAGCTTGTTTCGGTTAATGAAGAAAAAAATCTTTATATTACATTACTTGAAAAAACAGGCTTTGATTGGTTGCGTAATAACCGATACAGCAAGCTATTCCCATATAGAAATAGTCCAAAGCCTGTTACAGCATTTATAAAAAGTAAATGCAAAGCCTTTAATGTCGAAAACAACAAAGCAATACAGGCAGAGTATTTTTCTATGTGCGAGGGATTAAGAACCCTGAATGATAGAATTAAAATACATAGCAATAACAGTAAATTTATAGCAGGGCTTTTGTCGGAGTATTGTACAGAGCTTTCTTATAATTTTGTTAATAATAAAAATTCTATATGCTTAACTGTAAGGATTATGCCAGAGTTTTGCGATATAGTAAAAGAAAAGCTCTTACCTGTTACAATTTACAGGCAAGAGCGATTATACAGTATGTATAGCTGTACAGCTGTGTATTTTGATGATGTTGTTATGTACATAAAGGCTGGTACCGAACCGGTAGGATATTTAAAGCAGATATTCAGCATTATGTAAATGCTTCACGCAATGTTATATAACCATCGCCATAGGTGCAATATTCTATGGCTTCCTTATAGGTTTTGAAGCTTCTGGAAAGTTCAGAGGCTTCTTTTTTATTGAAATCATTATTGAATATCATATTGCTTGTTGCTGTTATATGTGATGCACCAGCAACAATGTATGCCCACCCCGTATCACTTTCACCAGCGTTCATAGGATTTTCTCCTGTTGTTGTCATATCCTCTGTGCAGTTTATTTCGTTAGAAAGCTCGTAGATAATAAAATAAGCATTTTTTGAGTGATCGTTTCTATTGTAATTGTATATCATAATACGGTCATGGTAGTTGTAGGTGTATTCAAATGAACCACTTTTGCTCCAACCACTACGATTTTTACCACTATCATACTCCATATCCATTGTTTGAATATTATCCTCTATATATTTATCTGCAAGCTTACGCACAGAGCTATTCAAGGTATCTTTTTCATAGTTTTTTATAGCACTTGGGTATAGATCTACACCTGTAACTATATATGATTTTTCATTATCTGTAATGGTATAGCCTGAATTTTCAAAGGCTTTAGTATCATATATAGCCTTAATTATAGCCTTATTACCATTGATTAAATTACCGTCATTTTCACAAATAAAGGTAAAATTATCCTTTACAATAGCTTCGCAATTGCTTGTGTCAATTGTAGCAGTGCCTTTACCAGCTTTACCTGAAAATCTAACCTTGATATTCTTAAAAGGATTTATAATATCAGACGAATTGTACTCTTTAACTGTACCATTTTCAAAAGTGATAGCTGTAGCTTTATTAATTACAGCTTGCTCTGATTGATTAGTACAGGAGGTTGTAAATACTGACAAAAGCAATACAGCAGATAATATTAAGTATTTGGATACGTTTCTCATTTTATCACCATAATTTATATTTTAAGCCTGAGAAGATTTGTTGATTTGCTTTTTACGCATTTCAGGGCTTGAAAATATAGTTTTCTTTGTTACAAAGCTGTTGTTACGTTTAAACTCACGGTTTAAATATGTAAGGTATGTACCTGGAGTTATAATACCGTTTAAAGAAATAACATTAATTCCAGATGAGCCTATAAGCTCATCGGCAACGCTTACACAGTTTGTACTTATTAAAAAATATGTTTTGTATTTTCCCTTTTTATATTTATATAGCTTTGCGTTTGCCTGTGTATAGAATTTGCTAGCCTTGTCGTGAAAATCTCCGTTTGGATTTTTCTCCTTGTCACATTGCCATCTATACAAACGAGTCATATATTCATCAATATATTTATGTATATCTACAAGCTGTTCGTCAGTAAGGTAAATATTAAAGGATACTATATTTTCATTCTTTTGTGTAAGACAGTATTTTATGTACTTCTCTCTGTCCATAACTGCAAAAACACCGTCAGATAAAAGACCGAAAAGTCTGTTTGTGTTATGGTCGTAAGCACCATAGGTATATACAGTGTTATCTACACATATATCAACATGGCCAAAACCACCACCTGTTTTTGGAGAGGTGTGTATAAACACCTCAAGATGAGAGCTGTCAAGTCTTTTTCGGTCTCTCATACGAATATATGATATTTTTTGTATTTCATCCTCGTAATCGTTAAGGCTTTTATTTATATTGTTAAACACTGTAAGAGGAATAAAAAATGTAAGTATAGCAGGTATTTTTAGCTTGATTTTACGCTTTATGTGTTTTCCGTCGGTATCCCATAAAAATATTTCACGTATAGCGTCACTGAAATACGTTATACTTGTAAGAATTGTATATACACCAAAAAATATACATACAGGCTGTTGGCTTTTAAATGGGAATAGAAACAGAAATATTGCAACACCAACCGAAATTATAGCTTCTATAAATCTTCTTATATAGTCTATATCTCTGGTTTGTATTAGCTGTACAACCGAAATGGCTCTCCATATAAAATTTATAACAGCATATAAGCCTATTAATAAAATGAATATAGTAAGCATATTTTTGGTGAAAAACCAAAAGCAAAAAGCAAGTCCAACTAATCCCAAGCTTGAAATTCCTGTGCTTAAGGTTCTTTTATGAGGGTTTACTATAAAGGATACTGCACCTAATACTCCTATAACAAGGCTGTAAAGTGCAAATAGCTTAAACACAATATTAAAGCTTATTTTACTGAATACAATCATTAGTATGCCTGCAGTAAGTGTAGCCACACCTGTAACCATAAACATAATAGGTCCACCAAGGCGTTCTTTTTTTATTTTAACCTTTAAGGTATCACCTTTAACAGAAACCTTTCTTTTTTCAAAAAACGATTTTTTCATTTTAAATTAATATCCAAGATCTTCGTTTACAATAATAACCTTAATTCTGTTTTTATGTCTTTGTTTACCAGAAAGAACATAGTTACAGCAAATTCTTGCGTCGCTCATACAGCCGTCGCACATTTCATTATTTTCGGTAGGTAGGTTTAAAGCCATACACTTGCCATTTGCAGCACAATATGAGTTTATACCAAGTCTTACTGTATTCTTTGGTGCAGCAATTTCTCTTACTCTTGTAACAGCGTCATCAATGGTTTTAACTATTTTGTTTTTGCCTACTACAAGAATAACACTTTTAGGGCCATATAAAATAGCAGCTACACGGTTTGAGTTACCATCTACATTGTATATATAGCCACTTTCTGTAATAGCGTTAGCACTTGCAAAGTAAACATCTGCACTGAAGGCTTTGCGATAAACCTCTTCAACCTCTTCTCTTGTAATTCCTTCTCTTGCTCTGTCAAGATAGTTGTAATCTCCTGATTTTATAAGCTCCATTACACCTGTTTCAGCCAGTGTAACAGAACCACCATTGCTTATAACGTCACCCTTTTTTATCATAGACTTAACCTTTTCAAGAGCTTCTTCTTTTGTTTCGCAAAAGTAAGCCTCCATATTGTTGTTTTTTAGGTTAGTAATAGTTTTTTCAATTGAACAATTCATAATGATCACCCGTAGTTCTAAATTATTTTTAAATATTATACAATAAATAAATTTATTTTTAAAGAGAAAATACTCAAAAAACAGAAGCTGAATATTGAAAATATAGGTGGTCAATGATATAATTTATAGATATATTAAGTATGCTATTTGAAGAAAATTATTAAGATAATCAGGGAGGTAGCATAAATGGTTTCTCACGAAGAAATAATGAAGATAGCTAATTTGGCCAAGCTTTTTGTAAAAGAGGAGGAGCTTGATACTTTAACTGAGGAGATGCAAAGTATTATCGATTTTGCAGATGAGATTAACAATGCACCAACTAACGGTGAAGAATTTGATAATATAAATAATCTGTCAAATGTTTTCAGAGAAGATGTAGTGGTAGAATCTTACCCTACAGAAGAAATTCTTGCTAATGCTAACAGTAAGGCAGATGATTGTTTCTTGGTAAAAAAGAGAAGTCTTTGATTGAAACAGACTTATAAAATAAGAAGGGATTGATACCAATGGCAGAGGTTAAAAGCAGGATAAAAGCAATTAACGAAATGCTTACAACTAAACAAGTAACCTGTACAGAGCTTACTCAGCAATATTTAAATGCTATTAACAATACCAATGGTGACCTTAACGCTTATGTAAATGTTACAGAGGAAACAGCATTAAAAAGTGCTAAGGTAGTAGACGAAAAGCTTGCAAAGGGAGAAGAAATTTCTATGCTTGCAGGTGTACCTATGACGTTAAAGGATAATATTTCAACAAAGGGTATAGAAACAACCTGTTGCTCTAAAATGTTGCAGGATTATAAGCCAATTTACGATGCAACAGTATGGGATATTCTGCAAAAGGAAAATGCTATACTGCTTGGTAAAACAAATATGGATGAATTTGCAATGGGTTCATCCTGCGAAACATCTATATTCGGTGGTGCTAAAAATCCACATAATCTTGATTATGTAGCAGGAGGCTCATCAGGTGGTGTTGCTTCTGCTGTAGGTGGTAATATTGCTGTGTATGGCTTAGGCTCAGATACAGGTGGTTCTATTCGCCAGCCTGCAAGCTTTTGTGGTATAGTTGGATTAAAGCCTACGTATGGCAGTGTATCAAGATATGGACTTATCGCCTATGCATCAAGCTTTGACCAGATAGGACCAATTGCAACAACCGTTGAAGATACAGCTATTGTTTATGACGCTATTTCAAAATTTGACCCTATGGACTCAACATCACAGGGAAGTAAGGGTGTAAAAGCCTGTGATACCCTGAGAAATGACATAAAGGGAATGAAGATAGGTATAGCTAAGGAATATTTTGAGGGTGTTCGTGACGATGTTAAAGAAGCTGTTTTAAAGGCTTGCAAGGTTTACGAAAGCCTTGGTGCAGAGATTGTATATTTCGATTTGCCTACACTGAAATATTCATTACCTGTATATTATATACTTGCCTGTGCAGAGGCTTCATCAAATCTTGGAAGATATGATGGTATAAGATTTGGCTATAAAACTCCTGCTTATAGCGATGTAAACGATATGGTTTGCAGAACAAGAAGCGAGGGCTTTGGCAGTGAGGTAAAAAGAAGAATTATGCTTGGTACCTATGTTCTTAGTGCAGGGTATTTTGACGCTTACTATAAAAAGGCTCAGAATTTGCGTGGTACTATTGTAAAGGAGTTTGAAAATGCATTTAAAAATGTTGATGTAATTCTTGCTCCAACAGTACCAATAACAGCGTTTGGAAACGGTAAGGCTTTAAATGACCAAATAAAAACCTATCAGACAGATATTTTTACAGTGCCTGTTAATATAGCCGGCTTGCCTGCTGTAACTGTACCTTGTGGCTTTAACAGCAATGGTATGCCTATAGGTGTACAGCTGATTGGTAATAAATTTTCTGAAGCAACAATTCTTAATGCTGCTTGGCAATACGAAAATGCAACACATACAGATATGTTCAAAAGTGCAGAAATGGGGGTTAAGCTATGAAATACGAGCTTGTAGCAGGACTTGAAACTCATGTGGAGTTAAGTACTAATACCAAAATTTTCTGTGGCTGTACCACAGAGTTTGGTGGTGCTCCAAATACTCATTGTTGTCCTATTTGTATAGGCTTGCCAGGTACATTACCTAAGCTAAATAAAGAGGTAGTTCGCTATGCTATAAGAGCAGGCTTAGCTACAAATTGTGAAATTTCAAGAATTTCCAAAATGGATAGAAAAAACTATTGTTATCCGGATCTTTCAAAGGCTTACCAGATTTCTCAGTACGATCAGCCTTTATGTAAGAATGGCTATGTTGCGTTAAGCAATGGTAAAAAAATCAGAATTAATCGTATTCATATAGAGGAAGATGCAGGTAAGCTTGTACACAAAGATGGTGACACCTATGTTGACTATAACCGTGGTGGTGTTCCTCTGATTGAAATTGTTACCGAGCCTGACATTCGTTCATCTGATGAAGCTAAAGAGTATGTTGAAAAGCTACAGCAGATTATGAGATATATTGGTGTTTCAGACTGTAAAATGCAGGAAGGCTCAATGAGATGTGATGTTAATATTTCGGTTAAGCCACAGGAGCAACTGGAATTTGGCACAAGAACAGAAATCAAAAATATGAACTCAATCACATTTATGGCTAAGGCTATGGATTATGAGTTTAATAGACAGGTAGCATTAATTCAGGCAGGAGGGGAGGTTCAGCAGGAAACATTAAGATATGACGATGCTACTAACACAACCTCAAGTATGCGTGGTAAAGAGGATGCTAACGACTATCGTTATTTCAGAGAGCCTGATCTTGTTACAATCAATGTAACAGATGAGGAGGTTGAAGAGCTAAAAAATACAATTCCTGAATTGCCTGATGAAAAGCTTGTAAGATATGTTGATGGCTTGGGTATTCCAATGGCTGATGCATTGTTGCTTGTTAAGTACAGAAAGGTGGCCGAGTATTTTGAAAAGGCTATCCAAGGTACAGCAACACCTAAAACAACAGCAAACTTTATTATTGGTCAGATTTTCCGTACTATAGAGAATGAATCTGCAAAAGAGGAATTTAATATATCTGTATCTGCTGAAAATCTTAACGAGCTTGTTAAGCTACTTGACAGCAAGAAGATAAAAATGAATCTTGCTAAATCAACATTAGATAAAATGCTTGAAACAGGCAAGAAAGTAAGCGAGCTTATTTCAGAAAGCGATATGGGTGGCTTAGACGAAACAGCTACAAAAAAGCTGTGCGAAGAAGCTATTAATAATAACCCTAATGCTGTAGCTGACTATAAAAATGGTAAAGAAAAGGCTGTTAAGGCTATTGTTGGTTATGTAATGAAAAACAGCCGTGGTAAAGCAGATGCTATGGTAGCAGAAAATATAATTAAAGAACTTATTAAATAATATTCATAGTTGAAAGGATGAAGAGTAATGAATAATAATTATAACAATTATAACAATTACAATAACGGGAATGGAGGATTTATAGATAAAATAAAGAGTTTTATGCTTAATACTCCAGTAGAGAAAGAATATATTGATATGCAGGATATAGAGGCAAATAAGATGGTCTCATTAGTAGCTTATATAGGTTTTTTGTTTTGGATTCCTCTTGTAGCAGCAAGTAGATCTAAATTCGCTCGTTTTCATGCGAATCAGGGTTTGGTTTTTTTCTTGTCTTCTGTAGTTGTTAGTATTGCAAATGAAATATTATCTAGCATTTTATCTGCTATTCCTGCTGTAGGTGAGCTTATTGTAGTTTTACTTTCACTAGCTATAAGTGCTGTTGAGTTAGCTTGGATGGCTACTGGTATTTATAATTGCGTTAAGGGTAGACCAAACGAGTTGCCAATTATAGGTAAGTTTAGAATTATTCAAACAACTATTGGTAATAATTATAATAATTACAATAACAATAATTACAACAACTATAATAACTATAATAACTACAATAATAATCAAAATAACTATAATCCACAGAATAACTCATTTGACGCAAATGCTTACAGCAGTGGCACACAGAACAATGGCTTTGACGCAAATGCTTATAGCAATGGCACACAGAACAATGGCTTTGATGTAAATGCTTACAGCAGTGGTACACAGAACAATGGCTTTGACGCAAATGCTTATAGCAGTGGCACACAGAACAATGGTTTTGATGCAAATGCTTACAGCAGTAGCACACAGAACAATGGTTTTGATGCAAATGCTTACAGCAGTGGCACACAAAATACAGACTTTAATAATAACAGCACTCTTCTATAATAAAGTTTGTTATAGAATCAAATTAACATAATTAAAAGGCACTTTCGAAAACAGAAAGTGCCTTTTTGTATGTTGATTGGAATAAAAAAATAGTTGAAAAACAACGATAAAAGTATTATAATGGGTTTGTTAGCTTTATACTAATGATCAGGTTATATTTTAGGAAATATTTACAAATAAAACGCTATTGATATAAAAAATGTAGTTGTTTTTTTATGATATCTGGATATTAGTATTTTGATTTGAAATTTGGAGGTTATATGTATGACAAATGCTAAACTGGCTGAATTATTAAAGCCACATAAGGATTTACAGAAATATTTATTTGTCAGAGGTTTTTTGCTTACTGATAGAGATGATCTTAATTTAAACGAATTTCCTTTTTATGGAAACTGGACAAGAGAAGCAATAGGAAATAAATATTTTGCATATGTTCATTGTATGCAAAAGGTTACATCAGTAGAAAACAATGGTAACATTTTCTTTTTATTTGGTCATGCATATAATCCTTTTACTATGCAGTATGATGAAAAGGTTGTTCTTGAAAGAATAGCAAAAAGCTATGGTACAGACGAATACCAGAGCTGTGTAGATGAGATAACAGGATTGTTTGTATTTGGTGTAGTAAAAAATGATAGTGAGGTTGAATTTTTAGTAGACCCAGCAGGAATACAATCAGCTTGCTATAGTGTAATTGACGGTAATTTTTATGTTACATCACACCCACAGCTAATTGGTGATATTTGCAATTTAGAAATGGGCGAATTGGTAAAGGAGCTTATTAAGTATAAATGGTATTATAGAATTATGGGACCATATTTGCCGGCTGATATGACACCTTTTGATGAGGTTAAAAGAATTGTACCTGATGCAAGTTATACATATAAAGCAGGCAAAGTATCTCATAATAGATTTTATCCAATTAAAGAATTAACAGAGTGTAAAGATGAAAAGGAGTATAATGAGGTAATTATACAAGGTGCAGATATACTAAAAAATAATATGAAACTTATTACTCAAAAATGGAAAAATCCACGTATTTCGTTAACTGGAGGCATTGACAGTAATACAACATTTGCAGCAGGAAATGGTGTATACGATAAATTAAAAGCTTTTAGTTATCTGTCAGCTGAAAAAGAAACAATAGATGCAGATGCAGCAAAAATAATTGCAAAAAAATTCAATGTAGAGCATACAGTGTATAACGTGCCTGAAACAACAGAAGACTTAAAAAACTATGATGAACTTGTTGCTATTATAGAGCATAATAATGGTTATGTTGCAAAAGGTAAAAGTAACGAATATAGAAAAAGAGTTTATCTGTTGAAAAATATTGATGCTGATGTTGAAATTAAGTCATGGGTTTCTGAAACAATTAGAGGATATTGGTATAAATACTACAGAAGAAAAAGTATGCCTAAAATGTCACCTAAATTATTTAGAAATCTCTATAAAATTTTTATTTTCAATAGGGGACTTGCACATAAAATTGATAAGGTGTTTGCGGAATTTATTAACGAATTTGAGTATGATAAAATTCCTTCTCAATACCCAATAGCGGATATGCACTATCATGAAATAGGCTGGGGAAGCTGGGGTAGTATAAATATATCTGAAATGAAGATATATAGCGATATCACAATAATTTACAATAACAGAAAGTTTTTAGATCTATTGTTTAAGGTGCCACTAGAAAAGAGAATTGCAGATCAGCATCATTTGGATATGAAGAAATACTTGAATAAAGAATTATATGATATGAATATTCGTGTTGTTAATATGAAAGAAACAAACCTAAGAGCCTTTTTGCTTAATGTTATTTTCACTATTAATTCATATCTTCCATTTTAATAAAAAATATAAAATAAAAAAATCCGAACCTAACTTTTTATGTAAGGTTCGGATTTTTGTTTTGTTGGAAATTATTATAAAATTGAATTAACCAAATACATTGTTAAATGGTTGGTCAGCGTAAATTCTCTCGATAGCTCTTGCGAATGTAGGAGCAACAGGAAGAACTGTGAACTTATCTATTAGCTTTTCGCCCTCAACAGGTACAGTGTCAAGAAGAACAACCTCTGAAATAACACTGTTCTGGATTCTCTCGATAGCAGGGCCAGAAAGAACTGCGTGTGTAGCACAAGCTGTAACGCTTTTAGCACCACCCTTTTCGATTAGAGCAGCAGCAGCATTACATAGTGTACCAGCTGTATCGATCATATCGTCAACAAGAATAACCTTCTTATCCTTTACATCACCGATAATGTTCATAACCTCAGATACGTTAGCCTTCTGTCTTCTCTTATCAACAATAGCAAGACCACAACCAATTTTATTAGCAAAGTTTCTTGCACGAGTAACTGAACCAAGGTCAGGAGAAACTACAATGTAATCTTCCTGCTCGTTGCCTACCATACTCTTCATATGATCAGCAAGTAGTGGAGCACCTAATAGATGGTCAACAGGAATGTTGAAGAAGCCCTGAATCTGGTTAGCGTGTAAATCCATTGTAAGAAGTCTGTCTGCACCTGCTGTTGTGATAATGTCAGCTACTAGCTTAGCTGAGATTGGATCTCTTGGCTTAGCCTTTCTGTCCTGTCTTGCATAACCGAAGTATGGCATAACTGCAGTAATTCTTGCAGCAGATGCTCTCTTCATAGCATCGATCATAATTAACAATTCCATAAGGTTATCGTTTACAGGGTCGCAGGTTGACTGTACAATAAAACATTCAGAACCACGAACTGACTCGTTAAGAGATACTGCGATTTCGCCATCGCTAAATGTTTTGCATTCAGATTTACCAAGAGGTAATCCTAAGCCGTCAGCAATTCCCTTAGCAACAGTTACATTTGAACTGCCTGCAAAAATCTTAATGTCCTTACCGTGAAAATTCATTTAAAAATCCTCCTAATATCTTAGTTACACATTGTGTAATAAAAATTTGCTCAATAAATAATTTGTATATAAATCAATATGGATATTTACCATACTTGTTATGTGCAATAGTATTCAAATCTGCCAGCTGAGCAGGGTCGTTAGCACCTAAAACTGTGTCAGCAGATTCAGCTGTAAATGCACCTACTGTTTTGCCGTTAACTAAAAGTAATTTTAGTGCATCAGGAAGATAATATTCCTTTGCAGCGTTATTAGCCTGAATATTATCAAGTACACCTAGCAAATCATCTGTGTTAAACCAAAATCCACCTGAATTAACCTCGTTAATAGCAAGAGTTTTTTCGTCGGCATCCTTTTGCTCTACAATAGCTTTTAAAGAACCGTCTTCAGCTCTTACTATTCTTCCATAGCCTGTAGGGTTTTCAACCTTTGCTGATATAACGGTTGCACTGCTGTTTGAGGCAATGTGCTGATTGTAGGCTTTCTCTATAGTTTCGCTATCCATAAACGGAGCATCACCATTAAGTATAATAACATTTCCACTGTTTTTAACTAAAAAATCCTTAGCCATCATAACTGCATGACCTGTACCAAGTCTTTCAGCCTGATAAACAGAGCTAACGTTATAATCAAGTGTAGCTATATATTCTTCAATACATTCTTTCTTATATCCTTTAACTACACAAATATTGTCAACTCCACTTTTTCTTAGGGCGTCAATAACCCATTGTAGCATAGGCTTACCCATAACCTCGGATAATGTTTTTGGCTTGTCTGATTTCATTCTCTTGCCTTCTCCACCAGCAAGAATTACAGCACATTTATTTGCCATAAGTATTTCCTCCGTTTATTTTATATTGAGTTATAGTTATTATTAAAAAACAATTGAAATTCAAGCATAAAATTCCATTAAATATTTCAATCATATATATTATCTCATAGTTACAAATTTTTTCAACCCTTTTCGACACAAAAATATAAATTTATCGTTTTTAACAGTAAATTTTTCGTTTATTAAATAATAATTAGTTTCTTTTTGCTTTTGTATATCGAATGTTTATTAAAAAAAATGAAAATCTTATACGAAAATAAAGAAAAGGTATGGAAATTTAGAAAAACATTTGATATAATAACTACTAGACTTAATAAATAAAGTCAGCAAATTATGCACTGCTGAATATTCGGCAGTGATGAATTTATTTTTCAGGAGGTATCTATTCCAATGAGCCAAAAGTATGTTTATCTTTTCTCTGAGGGTAATGAAACAATGAGAGAGCTTCTTGGTGGTAAGGGTGCTAACCTAGCTGGTATGACAAAGCTTGGTATGCCAGTTCCACAGGGCTTTACAGTTTCAACAGAGGCTTGTACTCGTTACTACGAGGACGGCAAAAAAATCGCTAGCGACATCGAAGAGCAGATTTACGCTGCACTAGCTGAGGTTGAGAAAATCAACGAGAAGAAGTTTGGTGACGCTAAGAATCCACTTCTAGTATCTGTTCGTTCAGGTGCAAGAGCTTCAATGCCAGGTATGATGGACACAATCCTAAACCTAGGTTTGAACGATGAGGTTGTTGCTGGTCTTATCGCTGGTAACCCAGACCCTAAGTTTGAGAGATTCGTATACGACTCATACCGTCGTTTCATCCAGATGTTCTCAGACGTTGTTATGGAAATTTCAAAGAAGCGTTTTGAGGTTATCATCGACGAGTTAAAAGAGCAGAAGGGCGTTAAGGACGATATCGAGCTTGATGCTGAAGATATGAAGAAGCTTGTAGTTCTATTTAAGGATTACTACAAGGAGCAGAAGGGTGAGGACTTCCCAGTTGATCCTAAGGCACAGCTAATGGCTGCTGTTAAGGCTGTATTCCGTTCATGGGACAACCCTCGTGCAAATGTTTACAGAAGAATGAACGATATTCCATATTCATGGGGTACTGCTGTAAACGTACAGCCAATGGTATTTGGTAACCTAAATGAGAATTCTGGTACAGGTGTTGCATTTACTCGTGACCCAGCTACTGGTGAGAAGGCTCTATTTGGTGAGTACCTAATCAACGCTCAGGGTGAGGACGTTGTTGCTGGTGTTAGAACACCAAGCACAATCGACAAGCTAGCTGAGGAGATGCCAGAGGTTTACAACCAGTTCGTTGAAATTGCTAACAAGCTAGAAAATCACTATAGAGATATGCAGGATATGGAGTTTACTATCGAGAACGGTAAGCTTTATATGCTACAGACAAGAAATGGTAAGAGAACAGCTGCTGCTGCTCTAAAGATTGCTGTTGACCTAGTTGACGAGGGTATGATTTCTGAGGAAGAGGCTGTACTAAGAGTTGAGCCAAAGCAGCTTGACGCTCTACTACACCCACAGTTTGACGCTGCTGCTCTAAAGAAGGCTACTCCAATCGGTAAGGGTCTTGCTGCTTCTCCAGGTGCTGCTTGCGGTAAGGTTGTATTTACAGCTGAAGACGCTAAAGAGTGGGCTGAGAACGGCGACAAGGTTGTTCTTGTAAGACTAGAAACATCACCAGAGGATATCGAGGGTATGAACGCTGCTGAGGGTATCCTAACAGTTCGTGGTGGTATGACATCTCACGCTGCCGTTGTTGCTCGTGGTATGGGTACTTGCTGCGTATCTGGTTGTGGTGAAATCACAATCAATGAGGAAGCTAAGCAGTTTACTCTTGGTGGTATGACAATCAAAGAGGGCGACTACATTTCTCTAAACGGTTCAACAGGTGACATCTACGGCGAGGCTATTGCTACTGCTGAGGCTGCTATTGTTGGTGACTTCGACAGATTTATGAGCTGGGCTGACGCTGCTAGAACACTAAAGGTTAGAACAAACGCTGATAACCCAAGAGATACAGCTCAGGCTGTTAAGTTTGGTGCTGAGGGTATTGGTCTTTGCCGTACAGAGCATATGTTCTTCGAGGGTGACAGAATTAAGGCTATCCGTGAGATGATCGTTTCTGAGACTGTTGAAGAGAGAGAAAAGGCTCTTGCTAAGATTATGCCTCTACAGCAGGGTGACTTCGAGGAGATGTACAGAGTTCTTGAGGGTCGTCCAATGACAATCAGATTCCTAGATCCACCTCTACACGAGTTCGTTCCTACAAAGGAAGAGGACATCAACGAGCTAGCTGGTGAGATGAACATCACAGTTGAGCACCTAAAGGAAATCATCGCTGGTCTACACGAGTTCAACCCAATGATGGGTCACCGTGGTTGCCGTCTTGCTGTAACATACCCAGAGATCGCAGCTATGCAGACAACTGCTGTTATCAACGCTGCTATCGTTGTTAACAAGGAGAACCCAGAGTACAACATCGTACCTGAGATTATGATTCCACTTGTAGGCGAGATTAAAGAGCTTAAGTATGTTAAGGACGTAGTTACAACAACAGCTGATAAGATTATCGCTGAGGCTGGCGTAACTATGGATTACAAGGTTGGTACAATGATCGAGATCCCAAGAGCTGCTCTAACAGCTGACGAGATCGCTAAAGAGGCTGAGTTCTTCAGCTTTGGTACTAACGACCTTACACAGATGACATTCGGCTTCAGCCGTGATGACGCTGGTAAGTTCCTAGACGCTTACTATGACACAAAGATCTACGAGTCAGATCCATTTGCTAAGCTAGACCAGACAGGTGTTGGTAAACTAGTTAAGATGGCTGCTGAGCTTGGTAAGTCAACAAGACCTGACATTAAGCTAGGTATCTGTGGTGAGCACGGTGGAGATCCTTCATCAGTTGAGTTCTGCCACTTCGTAGGCCTAGACTATGTATCTTGTTCTCCATTCAGAGTGCCAATCGCTAGACTAGCTGCTGCACAGGCTGCTCTTAAAGAGAAGGCAAGCAAGTAATTTGCTTTAATTATAAAAAAATTATAATATAAATAATTTTCGGGCGAACCATTTGGTTCGCCCGTTTTTTATGTATTATTTATCATTTATTCTTCAATCAATTTAATTCCCGATGGAACTTTATTTGTGTTTTGATTATTTACATAGTAAGCTAACATTTTCATTCTATTTTCTACACGTGTCAAAGGATGCCCACCTTTTGTTAATAAAGCAATCAATCGCATTTCTTCAATGACTGCATCAGAATATTCAGCATATTCTTGTTCAACAACATTGGCTTTTGCTGAAAAAAATACTGAAAATTTATCATCTATATTTTTTAGCTTTTTTAACTTTTCCTCTACATAATCATTAAAATCAACATATCCTAAACCTGCTAACAATAGTAAGTACTTAAGAAATCTTTTTCTTGTATTACTTAATATTGTTTTTTCAACAGATAGTATAGCGTTGATTTGTTCAACCATTCTATTGGTTCTTTCTAATCCCATTGATGGGGTATCAGCTTTCGCAGCGTAACTTTGAATAAATTTATCTGTTGTTCCAAAAGAGATTTTAGAATCAAATAAACCGATTATGCTATAAAAAATTTTTTCAAATTCAGCTCTATTATCTGAAAAACCTATTATATCAAGGAATAAATTTTTATGATTTATACGTTCTAAAAAAACTTCTAAATTCGTAGCTGGCATAGAGTTTATTATTTCTCCAGCTCTTAATCGTTCTTGATTTTGCAAAAATCTAAAATATTCTCTAATTTGTTGATCGGTAGCTTCTGCTATATAAGTCATAGGAATATTATAAGAACTAATATTTCCTTGTATAATAGTTGGTAAGTCGCTATATTTGAGTCGAATATTTCCTTTATTCTCCAATTTTTTTACCAATTTTTCAACAACCTCATCTTGAACTTTAGCAGTTTGATAATAATTGTGAATAACCTCTATAATTCGTCTTGACCATTCACTTTTTATTATATACTGGTTGGATACAAAATCACGAATAGTTGTCAAACGTTGTTGTCCATCAACGACTTCGGTTCTAGCACCTTTAGCATTAGGGTTTTTCAATACTCTAACACTGATATTACCAGTAGGATAGGATTTAACAATGCTATAAATTAATTTGTCTTTAAAATCATCTTTCCAAACATAACCACGTTGATAGGAAGGTTGTAAGTCTAATCCCCCGAAATTTACAGTGTTAATGCTATTAAGTACTGATGTAACAGGTACTGAAGCATTTGAAAAATTCATTTGTTCTAACATTTTAATTCCTCCGTATAATTAATTTATAAGTTAATTATACCACAAAAATCAAAAAAATCAACTAGATTCCAACAGAATGTGATTGATTTTTTCGATTTTCATCAAATATTCTTGAAGAATGTTTGATGAAAATCGTTTTACTGCTTAGAAAGAATATCTTAATTATAGTAACGAATTTGATGTGTTTTTTTCTGTTGTAAATTAACTAACTGAATGATATAATGGAAACTATATTGAAAGAGGTGATATGGTGCTAGACAATAAACTCGGAATTACATTACCTGCTGATTTACAACGAGAAGAAGAGAGAATCAGTAAGAAGAAAGCGTTAGAATTATTTGAAAAAGGAATACTTGATAGCTTAGAGGTTGGTAGATTTGCTTCGCTTAAATTTGTTCATAGTTATCTTTTTGAGGATATATATGACTTCGCAGGTGAAATTCGTAAAGTAAACATTGCAAAGGGCAATTTTAGATTTGCACCTTTGATGTATCTTGAAGTTTCCCTTGAAAATATAGATAAAATGCCTCAATCAAGCTTTGACGAGATTATTGAAAAGTATGTAGAAATGAACATTGCTCACCCTTTTCGTGAGGGTAACGGCAGAGCAACACGCATTTGGCTTGATTGTATATTAAAAAAAGAAATTGGCAGAGTTGTGGATTGGAGCAAGGTAGATAAGGAAGACTATTTACTTGCTATGGAGCGTAGCCCGATTAGGGATATCGAAATCAAATATATTTTAAAAAACGCTTTAACTGATAAAATAAACGACCGAGAAATGTTTATAAAAGGTATTGACCATAGCTATTATTACGAGGATTATAACACCTTTAAAACAGAAGAATTATAATCTTGCACTTTATTTACTACAAAAGATATGCTATAATTCACCTATAAAGTTTTAGGGGGCTATTTTGTGGGTAAGGTTTCTACTAAGGAAAATAAAAGTGTATATCAGCTTACAAGAGAGGAATTAGGGTGGTCACGAGAGAAAGCTAGTGAAAAGCTTATTACAATTCCACCAGAGCGTATTGAGAGAATTGAAAATGGCAAAACAGCAGTTCATCCTGATGATATACTTGCAATGTCAAAGGGGTATAATTTACCACAGCTTTGCAATTACTATTGTTCAAATGAATGTCCTATCGGTAAGGAATATGTGCCTGAAATTAAAGTGAAGGATTTATCTCAAATAGTTTTAGAGATGCTTGCATCATTAAATACAATGAAGAGAAATCAAGAAAAGCTAATTGAAATAACAGCTGATGGAAAAATTGATGATGATGAGCTTGAGGATTTTATAAATATTCAAAATGAACTTGAGCGAATTTCCATAACTATCGAAACTCTACAATTATGGACAGAGCAAATGATTGCAGAAAATAAAATTAATTTAGAAAAATATAATGCACTGAAAAATAAATAATGTTTCTGAATAGGTACTTGGATAAATTTTCTGAGTACCTTTTTATTTTGCAATTTTTGTAAAAATAATCACCCTGATTTTGCACAAAAGGTAATTTTGATTTATATTGGTATGTGGTATTATAAGTACAACAAATCAAGACATAAACTTTGTAGTTAGTTTAAAGCAATTACAGGGTCAATTATATATTTAATCGGAATAAAAAATTCTCACACAACTTAAATATTTACTATTAAGAAGAAAAAATGAATAAATTTATGGAAACAGAATATTATTTGAGGTAAAATATCGTACACTTTTATTATTAATAAATTCTGATTAAAGCATAATTGACCTTGATAATATATAATACTGATACTTATTTAAACAATAGAAAACTTGTCGGCATAATTTACTAGACACTTTGTCATTCTCCTTGACTAGCGACATCTTTCCCGCATTCGTCGTCTTTGTTCTAAATAAATTTTTCTTGACAATCCATTCTATCGTTTAAACAGTTATTAGTATAAAATTATAGACAGTTGTATTATGGTGGTTATATAAAGACACACGGTGGAATTTTAAACCTACCGTGTGTTTTTTTCTAAATAAAAAAATAGATTTACTTAATAATTGTTATGGTTGTTTTTACTAAGTTTTAATCTTTTTTAATATTCTATTTGGTTGTTTTGTGTTATTAGGAGTTTTTTTCGGTTTTATGGAAAAATTTAACTAATAATAATTTTAGCTTTTAAAAGGTTTATTATTTTAAATATAACTATTGAATATCGGTGCATTTTATTGTAAAATTGTATTGGTTAATTGTATTTTGTTTATTGGGGTGATTTTTTGAAATCAGAAAAAATTGAGGTAGAAGTGAGAAATGTAGTTGGCGAGAGAGTAGAACTACTAAGAAAAGAAAGAGGTTTTACACAAAAAGAATTAGCCACAGAATTATCAAAGAAAGGAGTGATAATTTCTACATCCGGTCTGTCAAAAATCGAAAAACAGGTGAGAAGAGTAACAGATATTGAAATAGTTGCATTATCTGAAGTGTTAGGGGTTTCTGTTAGCGATTTACTGGATATTGAATATTACTAAAAATTAAATAATATTATGTTAATATAAGCCGGTACAATATTAATTATTGCACCGGCTTTTTGTGTTTAGTATTATATGATTATCTCAAATGTAGTGTATCCATCTTCACAGCTTACAGTAATTGTACCATTGTGATTATCAATAATTTGTTTGGCTATGGCAAGCCCTAATCCGTAGCGATTTTCTTCTCTATGGCGTGATTCATCAGATCTGAAAAATCTTTCGAATATTTTTGCTTTTAGCTCGTCAGGTATAGGCTCACCAGTATTTGAAACAGTGATATGGCATTTGTTTTTGTGTGATTCTGTATTTACAAGTACCCTGCCACCATAATAACAATGCTTTATAGCGTTGTCGGTAAGTATAGCTACAACCTGTTTAAGCTGTTGCTCGTTACCGTTTATAAAAATTTTATCTGTAAGTTCACATTCAAGAGAAATTCCGGATTCAAAAGCTACGCTTTCGAATGGCATAGTAATTTCCATTATAGCATTGCAGATATCAAATCTGCTAAATTGAGGCTTATCGCTTTGCATTTCTATTCGTGTAAGTGTAAGTAAGCTTGTTACCAGCTTGCTCATTCGTTCTGATTCTGACTGAATATAGCTAAGCCATTTGTTTTCTCCAATTTCACCTGATAAAAGCTCAGCGTTTGCACTGATTACAGCAATTGGAGTTTTTAGCTCGTGGCTTGCATCAGAAATAAATTGCTTTTGCTTGGTAAAGGCTTCTTCAATTGGTTTGATAATGCACATAGATAATAGAATTGAAAGAATAAATATTATAATAATACCAATCAAAAGAATAAACACTGAGCTTAATATAAGCTTTTGGAAGTTTTGAATATTATCTGTGTTATCCATAAAGCTTACTACATACCCTATACTGAACTCACCATAGTGTACTTCGTTTACAGTAAAAATAAGATCCTCAATTGTACCTTTTATAGAGTTTTGTTTAAGAACCTCCTGTGTGTAATTCGCTATTTCGTTATATTCATATTTGTTTTCTGTATTACCTGCTATTTTTTTTATGTTACCCAATGGTCCTGTAAAGGCTATATATGTTTCAGATGGGTTATTAAAGCTGTCAAAATAAAAATAGTTTTCATTGTTACCAAAAAAATATGGCTGACCTCTTTGTTGTAGCAGAACAGCAGAGGTAATGTTATCAAGTCTTTCGTATGATTGACTCATATTGACCTTATAGTTAATAATGTTAACAGATATTACAATACCGATAAGAATAACAGAAAGAATTAGGGTAAGTATAGCTATCAGCTTAATTCTAAGCTTTTTAATCATTTGCTTTCCTCCAGCGTATAACCCAAACCACGTACAGCTCTTATAACTACATTTGAACCTATAAATTTAATTTTCTTTCGTGTAAACGATACATATACTTCGGCATTGTTGTATTCGCTGTCGCTGTCAAGTCCCCACAGCTTTTCAATTATTTGCTCCTTAGTTACTATCTGATTTTTATTTTTCAGAAGAAATTCCAGTAGCTGAAATTCCTTTAATCCCAGCTTCATACTTTTACCTGTAGTTTTACATGTGATTTCTCCAACACTTGTGTTAAGCTCTAAATCTCCGAATGAAATAACATTACTTTCAATTTCGCCCTTACGTCTTGTTATTGCTCTTAGTCTTGCTAAAAGCTCTTTAGCCTGAAAAGGTTTTGTCATATAATCATCTGCACCACAGTCAAGCCCGTGAACCTTGTCGTCAATCTCACTTTTAGCTGTAAGCATAAGAACAGGGGTTTCAATGCTTTCTTTTCTCATTTCGCTAAGAATTTGAAATCCGTTTATACCAGGAAGCATTACATCAAGCACTATGGCGTCATAAATATTTGTTAAAGCCTGATCAAGCCCCTCGTTACCGTCAGTTGCTATATCAACAGTATATTTTTCTTTTTTTAATATTTCACGCAAAGCATCAGCTAGGCTGTATTCATCTTCAATAATTAATACTCTCATAGGGTTACCTCTTAATATTATATGATACTGTAAGTATATCATAAAACCTTTAAAAAAACTTAAAAAGCGTTAGAATATAATAAATTATTTTGCGATAAATATAACGATTATTGACTTTTATTTTTATAATGTGTATGATATATTTAATAATTCAGTAAAAATCGGAGGAATATATGAAAGATCAATTTACGTTAAGTGTTGTCGTTCCTGCATATAATTGTCAAAATACATTGGCTCAGACCTTAGATTCTATTGTTAATCAGGAATGTAAGGATCTAGAGGTAATTATTGTTAATGACGGCTCTAAGGATAACACAGAAAAAATTTGTAAAGAATACTGTGATAGGTATGAAAATATCAAATATTTTAATAAGGAAAATTCAGGAGTTTCAGATACAAGAAATATAGGAATAAAAAATGCGAAAGGTACATATATTGCATTTTTAGATTCTGATGATGTATGGGATAAGGATTACTATAATTCTACTCTTAATGCTCAATTGAAGTCTGAAGAATACGATATATTTGTTTTTTCATCCTGTTTTTCTGATATGGATCTTAATATAACAGAATACATTAAAGTAGAAGATGAGGTTTTAATTGACCAAAAGGACAAAGCTGTTGATACATATTACCATAGCTTTTGTTCTTTTATATTTAAGCTATCACTTATAGAGGAAAATAATATCAGCTTTTGTAATAAAGTAAGATACGGCGAAGACGAGCTGTTTAGATCACAGTGCTTATATTTTGCACATAATATTTTGGCACAGGATAGGCTTTCTTTTTATTACAGAAATAATATTAATTCAGCAACAAAGGTGAATAGAAAGCAAAAGCTTTATGCACAGCAGAAGCTAGAGGTTTACTACCTTTTGAAAGAATTTTTCTATGAGCAATACGAAAAAGAGGGTAGTGAAGTAACAATAAAAAATGCTACTACTGCTAAGTATCTGGTAGAAGCAATTAAATTATTATCCGAGATGGGTTATAGTTATTCAAAAATTAAAAATATTTGCAGTGTTGAAAATTTAGAATTGATTAATAATAATACAGAGAAATACTTTAAAATTCATTCATCACATAAAAATCTTATTAATAGCTATCTGAAATCGCCGTTTAAATTTTATGCAAAAAACAGGATTCACGGTTTATGGTTTTACACTGCAGTAGAGTTTAAGCACTGGTTAATAAGAGTGAAAAACGGGAGAAAATAATATGAAAAAAATTAGTGTTATTGTACCTATTTACAATACAGAAAATTATTTACATAGATGTCTTGATAGTATTATAAATCAAACCTATAAAGAGCTTGAAATAATTTTAGTTGATGACGGTTCAAAGGATTCATCACCTCAAATATGTGATGAATTTGCAGAAAAGGATAATAGAGTAAAGGTTATACATAAAAAGAATGAGGGTGTAGCAAAGGCTAGAAATACAGCTATAGCTATGGCAACAGGTGATTATCTGGCTTTTGTTGACAGTGATGATTTTATTGATAAGGCTATGTTTGAAAGACTTATCAATAAAACTGAAAAAAATAATGCCGATATCGCTATATGTGGCTTTAAAATTACATCTGGCGACGAATCTGAAGTTGTTTATATTGATGAAGAGCATACCTTTGATTCACAAAGGGCATTAGAGCATTTATACATGGATATGGATTTTTGCTTTGTTACTCTTTGGGGAAAAATATTTAAGCGTGAGCTGTTTAACGGTGTAATACTTCCGTCTGTAGTTTGTGCAGAGGATAACTATGTTCTTTATAAGATTTTTCTTAAGGCAAAAACTGTTGTTTACGACAAAAGCGAAATGTATATGTATTATTACAGAACAGACAGTGCAACAAAAACCTTTAACGAGAGTAGCTCTGAGGATTTTAGAGCCTTTAGTGAACAGATGTATTTCTGGGAAAAGGAAGGAAGAATGGATTTGCACAGAATGTGCTTTGTGCGTTGCTTTAAAAGATTAATTATGACAATGGGCTGTGCTAAGGGTAACCCGAAAATTGAGGGCTTTAATCAAATGATGAAAGAAGCCTACGAAAAGTGCATAAATGAACATATAGATAAGGTTAATATTGGTTGGTTAGAAAAGAAAATGTATTTAACTGATTGGTGTGACGACCAAAAACATACAATTCCATATTACTATATAAGAATTAAGGATTATCTCAGAAATTATAAATTTATGAAAAATCATTCTTTAAGATAATTGAAAAAATTAAAAAACTCTTATTTCACAGTGTTTTAAAATAGTGAAATAAGAGTTTTTGTATTATGCTTCGTTGTGTTCTTTTGCTTCCTGTTCTTCTTTTCGTCTTAGTGCTTTTACTGCTATAGTTCTAAGGGCAAGCGAAATGCTTAAAGCGAATATAAATAAGTAAATAATCATTGCAAGCATTGCACCAAAAGCCAATACGCCCGAAAACTGTGGTACTATAATAAATGTAATAGCAAATATACCCGAAAAAGCACATATGCAACCTACAACTGATTTTACACAGCTTTCTTTGTCAAAGGCTGCAACTAAAAATCCAGCTACAGGTATTAAAGCGAATATAATGGCTATTAAACCCAGCTTAACCCATTTCATATCATTTAAGTTCATACTAAGAATAAGCTCAAGTATAGTTTTTGAGTGATATACACCCGACTCGTCATACATTGCAATATATGGCATAGACAGCAAAAGTATTTCAATAATAAATAAAACGCAAAGTCCTAGTCTTTGTGGCTTTGTTTTTTTACTTTCTGTACTTCTAAATCCACTACTCATTAAAAATCTCCCGTGATTATTTATTTGAAGAACCGAATGTTTCTTCGTAATCCTTTATTGCTTGGGCAATAATTCGCTCACTTGCACTAGCGTCCTGAACATCTTCAACCTCTGTATATTTGTCGTCTGTCTCAAGCATTTTATACACTGCAAAGAAATGGCACATTTCTTTGAAAATATGAGGTGGAAGCTGTGAAATATCTGTGTATGAGCTATACTTAGGGTCATTAAATGGTATAGCTATAATTTTTTCATCGTTATAGCCTGAATCAATCATTCTTATATAGCCTATAGGGTAACATTCAATAAGTGTACCTGGATATATTGTTTCACCACATAATACAAGCACATCTAAAGGGTCTTGGTCGTGTGCTAAGGTGCGTGGTATAAAGCCGTAGTTTGCAGGGTATCTTGTAGATGTATAAAGAATTCTGTCTAGCTTTAATAATCCTGTTTCTTTGTCAAGCTCATACTTACTTTTACTTCCCTTTGGAATCTCAATATATGCTTCGAATTTTTTAGGTGTAATTCTATCTGCACTTAAGTCATGCCAAACATTCATAAATAATCCTCCCAATATTGACTTATTGTAAAGCGTAATATTACAATTTGCTAAATAAATTATAGCATATATACACATGATTGTCAAAATCAGTAGTATTAAGATTTACACTTTGTTAAAATATAATCTATTTTAACTGTCATTAAACAATATTCTTTAGCATACACTTGTATAAAAAGATAGGATGTGTTTATATGCAGTCAGAAAGGTACGACAACATAGAATATAATGACGAGTGGGAGAGTGTACCTGTTGTAAGAGCAGAGCCTGTAACCACTAATTATGACTATGACAATGACTTAAATGAATACGAAGAGGATTACGATACCTACAGTGGACAAAGTGATGGTTATAAAAGCTTTACATATAAAAGGGATGAGAAAAAGGAAAGTAATCCCCAGCCTGTAATAAAGCTACAATTTTTATTGGCGTTTCTTGTATTAGCTACAGGCTTTATATTAAAAAACTATGGTGGAGAGCTATATGCAAATGTGAGTAATTGGTATTTTGAAAATCTCAACAATTCACTTGTAGTAACTATGAGATCGCAGAATGACAGTTTGCCTGAAAATGAAGAAGGTACAGATGGCTTTATATCTGAAATCAATATAGCTACAAAGAAAACAGAAACAAATAATATGACTATGGAGGGATTATCTCCAACACAAGCACCAACAGATATATATTTAGAAGAAGCAATCATTGATGCACCAACAGAAACCTCTTCTTCTGAGCCAACCTCCGAGCCAACACAAAGCAGTGAGGAAGAATAATGAATATTAAGCTGTTTGGTATACGTTTTAATATATCATATCCTTTTGTAGCTATTATTACTCTTTTGATTATAAATGATGAAAAAGGAATTGTTATATGCTGTTTGTTAGCCTCATTTTGTCACGAAATGGGGCATATTTTGGCTATGAGATTTTTTGGTACTAAGGTAGAAAAAATAGACTTGTCTGTATTTGATATAAATATTACAGATATAGGAAGTGCCTATAGAGATTTTATAGCTGAAATTATAATTACTCTTGCAGGAGTTTTTGTAAATATTGTATTGTTTTTACTATGCTGTATAGTGTATAATAGTTATAATATATATATACTCAAATACTTTGCAATAGCAAACCTTACCTTGGGTATATTTAACGCACTACCTGTTGATTCACTTGACGGTGGCAATGCATTTGAAATGATTTTACGAAGAAATTTTTCAGATAAAATAGTCTATTTTATAACATTAGCTGTATCAATTCTGGTTGTTATACCACTGGGATTTTTTAGCTTTTTAATTCTTCTTAATTCTCCTTATAATTTCACTATGCTTTTTGCTACTATGTATTTAATAGGTGTTATAATTTTTAAAAGAAAAAAGAATTTTTAATCGGAGAGGATAAATTGTGATAAATAAAAATGTTGAAAAGCTTTTGCTAAAGGTTCAAAAGCCCGGCAGATATGTTGGAGGCGAGATGAACAGCATTATAAAGGATAAAAGCAAGGTTGATGTAAGATTTGCGTTCTGTTTCCCTGATGTTTACGAAGTGGGTATGTCACACCTTGGTATGAAGATTTTATATAGTCTGTTTAATAGTAAAGAGCATATCTGGTGTGAGCGTGTTTTTGCACCATGGATAGATATGGAAGAGCAAATGCGTAAGAATAATATTCCACTTTACGCACTTGAAAGTGGCGACCCTCTTTCAGATTTTGATTTTATAGGCTTTACATTGCAATATGAGCTAAGCTTTACAAATATTCTTAATATGCTTGAGCTAGGTGGTATTCCTGTTAAATCAGAGGATAGAAAAGAGCTTAAAAATATAGTATGTGCTGGTGGCCCCTGTGCCTGTAACCCAGAGCCTATTGCAGATTTTATAGATTTGTTCTTTATAGGTGAGGGTGAAGAGGTAGACCTTGAGGTTATGGAGCTTTACCGTGAGTGCAAAAAAAATAATGAAAGCAAGCAGGAATTTCTTGTTAAAGCCTCACAGATAAAGGGTGTGTATGTACCATCATTGTATAATGTAGAGTACAACGAGGATAACACTATAAAGTCAGTTACTCCTACCAATAATGCACCACAAAGGATAGAAAAAAGACTTATTATGAATATGGACGATTGCTACTATCCTGATAATTTTGTTGTTCCTATGATAGAAATAGTTCACGACAGAGCAATGGAGGAAATTTTCAGAGGCTGTATTCGTGGTTGCAGATTCTGTCAGGCTGGATTTTTGTACAGACCGGTAAGAGAAAAATCGCCTGAGGTTATCAATAATCAGTGTCACACACTTTGTAATAATACAGGCTACGATGAGGTTTCTCTGTCATCATTAAGCTCAAGTGATTATACAAAGATTGAAGAGCTATTAACAAAGCTTACAGATTGGTCAAAGGACGAAAAGGTAAGTATTTCATTACCATCTCTAAGAGTAGACGGCTTTAACGATGAAATTATCTCAAAGATAAAAACAATACGCAAAAGTGGTTTAACCTTTGCACCAGAGGCTGGCACACAGCGTTTAAGAGATGTAATAAATAAAAATGTTCTTGAAGATGAGCTTATGCAAACCTGCTCAAAGGCTTTTAATGGTGGTTGGACAAAGGTTAAGCTCTATTTTATGATAGGCTTGCCTACTGAAACTGATGAGGATGTATGTGGTATTGCAGACTTAGGACAAAAGGTGGTAAACGCATATTATAATTGCGAGAATCGTCCAAAGGGTAAGGGTGTAAGTGTAACGTTAAGTACATCTAGCTTTGTACCAAAGCCTTTTACTCCTTTCCAATGGGAACCACAGGATACAGAGGAGTCATTAAAGGCAAAGCAACAGCTTGTTAAGGAGAGCATAAAAACAAAGAAAATTACCTACAATTATCACGATTCAAGTACAAGCTTTTTAGAGGCTGTGTTTGCAAGAGGCGACAGACGTTTATGTAAGGTTATGGAGCTTGCACATAAAAAGGGATTTCACTTTGACGGCTGGAGCGATTGCTTTGACCTTGATAAATGGCTACAGCTGTTTGAGGAGTGTGGTATAGACCCTGCATTCTACGCAAACCGTAGAAGAAGCTTTGAGGAGGTTCTTCCTTGGGATCATATCGACTATGGTGTTACTAAGGAGTTTTTAATTAACGAATGTAAAAAGGCATATAATGCCGATACTACATTTAACTGCCGTCAAAAATGCAGTAATTGTGGAGCAAATAAATGGAAAGGTGGTGTCTGCGTTGAAAAATGTAAGAGTATGGTTTAAGAAAGACGGTGCAACAAGATATATTTCTCACCTTGACCTTAACAGAGTAATGACAAGAGCAATTCAACATAGCAAACTACCAATATGGCACACAGAGGGCTTTAACCCACATCCATTTATAACCTTTGCACTACCTTTGTCACTTGGCTTTAGAGGTGAAAAAGAGGCTATGGATATGCGTTTACTTGAGGATATACCATATAGCGAGGTTATAGACAAGCTGAATAATGGATTACCAAATGGTATAGAGGTTTACAAAATTACTGAGCCTGTTATGAAGCCGGGAAAAATAGCATCGGGGAAGTTTGATATAAAGCTTACATCTGATGACACAACACTTGAAGAGCTTTTCTTTATGCTAAGAGCAATTCTTGCACAGGAAAGCATAGAGGTAGAAAAGTTTGGTAAAAATGGAAGTAAAATTATCGACCTAAAGCCACAGATAGGTAATTACACACTAGAAAAGTGTGATGATTATGTGAGCTTTGTTGTGAATCTTCCAGCAGGCAGTGTAAATAATGTTAACCCTACATTGCTTATAACAGCACTTGAAAAAGCAAATAATATTACAGTTGATGCAGACATTACAAGACTTGATGTTTTTAATGAGGAGGGTAAACCCTTTGAGTAAATTCACAACTGTATTTGTAGACGCAGACGAAACTCTATTTGATTTTCATAGGGGAGAGCAGGAATCTTTAAAAAACACATTACTTACACTTGGTATAGAATGGAAACCACAATATAGTGAAATCTATAAAGAAGAAAATAAAAAAGCGTGGGTTGCCTACGAGTGCAACGAAATAACCCGTGATGAGATGAAGGTAAAAAGATTTCAAACCTTTTTCAAAAAGGTTGGCTTACAGGTAACAATGCCACTTGATAAGGTTAATGATATCTATATAGGCAACCTTTCACAGTGCAGTTATTTAATTGACGGTGCAAATGATTTTCTTAAAAGGCTTACAGCTGTTGCAAAGGTGTATATAACTACAAATGGTTTGGTGAAAACACAAAGCAACAGATTTAAACTAAGTGGTCTTGATAAGGTTATAAACGGTATTTATATTTCTGAAACTATCGGTTTTAATAAGCCTGCAAAGGAGTATTTTGAATACATCTTTAAAGAGCTTAATATAACAGACAAAAGCAAGGCTATAATTCTGGGTGATTCTCTTACAGCAGATATGCAAGGGGGTAAGAATGCAGGTATAGCTACCTGCTTATATGACCCATACTGTAAGGTTAAAGAGCATAGCCTGTGCGATTATGTAATTCATAATTATGAGGGGTTTTTTGAAATTTTAAAATAATACTAAACATCATTTTTTAATGGTGTTTAGTATAAAAGAATAGGGGGAAGGAAAATGGGAGAACATTTAATTAAAGTAGAGAATCTTACAAAGGTATACGGCAAGGATTTTACTGCTGTTGATAATATAAGCTTTTATGCGAATAAAGGCGAGGTTATCGGCTTTGTAGGTGACAACGGTGCAGGAAAAACCACAGTTATAAAATGTCTTACAGGTATTTTACAGGCTACCTCGGGCGATATTACAATATGTGGTAATAAAGCCGGAAAGGGTGTAGAGGCTAAAAAGTGTATAGGCTACACAGCAGATAATCCTGATTTTATGTTAAGACTTACCTGTAGAGAATATCTTGAATTTCTTGCAGATGTTTACGAAATAGGTAAAGAAGAGCGTGACCAAAATATAGAAAGACTTACAAAGAGATTTGAAATTCAAGAGGTTCTTTCAAGCAGACTAGACTCCTGTTCACACGGAACAAGACAGAAAATAATGGTAACAGGAGCATTAATACATAACCCACCTGTATGGATTTTGGACGAGCCTATGACAGGTCTTGATCCTCAATCGGCATACAGATTAAAAAAGATGATAAGAGAGCACGCAGATAATGGTAATTGCGTATTCTTCTCAACTCACGTACTTGATACAGCAGAGGAGCTTTGTGACAAGGTTATTATTATTCGTAAGGGTAAGGTTGTATGCTTTGATACAGTAGAAAATCTAAAGAAAAAGTACGGTGGATTGTCACTGGAGGATAGCTATTTGAATATAGTAGGTGATGGCAATGACTAAGAGTTTAAATAGAATTAATTTTCTTACAAAGGCTTTGCTAAAAAACACCACAGCTGACAACGACCCGTTTAAATTCAGAGCCTTAAAAATAACTATAGCGATTCTTGGTAGCTGTATAATGTTCGGCTGTGCTATTCTGGTAGGCTATTTCACAAAACTTCTTACAGATGCAGTTATAATACTTGAAGGCAACGGTACAGAGGCTGCACAGCTTATTATGTACTTTATAAGCGTTTTTGGTGGAGTATTTGGTATTAATGTTATTTGTGGCTGGCTGTTTTTTTCGTCAGACCTTTCAAGATTACTACCGTATCCGTTTAAACCAAGTGAAATATGTATGTCAAAGTTTATAGTTGGCTATATGCAGGAAAGTATAATGGAATTTCTTATTGTTATAGGTATACTAATAGGCTATATGATATCATATGGAATGTCTATTATAGGTGTAATCAGCTCTGTATTTGGTGTTGTTTTGCTTCCTGTATTACCACTGTTTTATTGTGCATTGTTCTCTATGATTTTTATGAGCCTTGCTAAGAAGGTTCATTCCTTTAAAAGTGTAAATATGGTTTCAGCACTTTGTGGACTTGTATTTGTAGCTATATTTGTAATATCACTTTTACAGCTTGAGGATATAACAGCAGAGAGCTTTATTTACAGCCTTGCAGACGGTACAAACGCATTTATGAAAATAATGCAGTGTGTATTCTTTACAGTTCCACTTTTATGCTATGCTATAAGCCAAAAAAGCATACTTTTGCTATTGCTGTTTATTGTAGCTCACGTTGTTATGCTTGTAGTGCTTTATGCATTGTCATCAGTATTGTATATGAATGGTGTTACAGCTGTATTATCAGCAGGAAAAAGAATGTCAAAGGCAGACAAGAAGAGCAGTCGTAGCTATGGATTGTTTACTGCTTGCTTGCTAAGAGATATAAAAACACTTTTACGTACACCTACATATATAGTAAACTGTATTATACCTACTCTTATATTACCAATAGGAGGTATGATAATTCTTTGCGGTGGTAGTGAGTCGCTGAAAGCTCTTATAAATGAACAAAAATATCCAAGCGTACTTGTATTCTTTACAATTATAATTATCAGCTGTTTGCTTACAGCTATGAGTGGTCTTTCAGCTTCATCCTTTACACGAGAGGGTAACCACGCTGATTTACTTAAATATATTCCAGTACCTTACAAAACACAGATAAACGCTAAGGTTGCTACATCATTTGTTTTTACAGTACCTACAACAATAATTGGTGTTGTGCTTTGCTGTGTGGGAATTGGTTGTAGTGTATGGCTTACACTTGCTTGTGTTGTTGGTGCTGTGTTGGCTGTAATATCAACGGTTTATCTTGGAATACTTTTTGACTCTATGCATCCAAAGCTAGTATGGGACGATGAGCTTTCTGCACTACGTGGAAATATGAGTACATTCTTCCATATGGCTGTTGCAATAGGTGTTGGTGTAGTGTTTGCAGTGCTATATTTTCTACTTGCTAAATATATGCTTATTCCTGTAGTTCTTGCAGTTTTAGCTGTTGGTACTGTAATTATAGCTGTATTCTGCTCAAAGAAGACTGTACAGCTACTCGAGGAAATGACAGTTTAATATACTAAATAACGTTTTAATCTGTTTACAAAATGCTAATATCAGATTGTTTGCTACAGTCTGATATTAGCATAAATTATAGTTAAGGAGAAATTTAATGAAAAACTACGATGTTATTTTATTTGACCTAGATGGTACACTGGTGGATTCTGGCTTAGGTATAACTAATTCTGTAATCTATGCACTTAAAAAATATGGTATAGAGGTTACAGACAGAGCCTCTCTTTATAAATTTATAGGTCCACCACTGCACAAATCCTTTGAAATGTTTTACGATTTTTCACCAGAAAAGGCTATGCAGGCAGTGGAGTATTACCGTGAATACTACAGAGATAGGGGAGTTTTTGAGGTTATAGTATATGAGGGTATGGAGGATACACTAAAAAATCTGACCTCATTAGGTAAAACACTGATTGTAACTACCTCAAAGCCTGAATATTTTGCAAAGCAGGTTCTTGAGCATATTGGTTTGGCAAAATATTTTAAAATGATAGCAGGCTCAAATCTTGACGGAACTCGCACAGCTAAGGCAGAGGTTATAAGCTATGCCTGTGAAGAATGTAATGTTACCGATTTATCAAAGGTAATTATAGTAGGTGACAGAGAGCATGATGTGTTTGGTGCTAAAAAAATAGGTATAGACAGTGTAGGTGTTTTATATGGCTATGGCAGTGAAGAAGAGCTGAAAAACGCAGGTGCAACCTACATTGCAAAATCAGCTTTGGATATTTTAAATCAATTATTTTAAACTGTGAGAGAATAATAAAAATATCAAGTGATTTTCTAATTAACTATGTGTAAATTGTGAATTTACTGCATATTTATTGAAAAAACTTTATTGGTGTGATATTATAATTAAGATCGTTATATATAAATTTGATTTTGATTGTAAATTAGACTGGAGTTAAATTTATGAGTTTATTTAGAAAAAGATTTGTTTCTGTATTACTTGCACTTTCTGTTTTAGGTACAGTATCAGCATTTACAGCTTATGCAGATGAGCTTGATGATACTGTAGGTGACGGTGATTATGTAGTAGATGATGGCAACACAGGCGAATATATACCACCTGCTGATACACCTGTTGTAGATGACACACCTGTTGTAGATACACCACCTGCTGATGACACAGGTGATTATGGTGACGGTACAACAACTGATACACCTGACTATATACCAGATGATACTCCTGACGATTCATATGATGATACAGGCGATCAGGATAGTGGTTACGATGATACGGATTATGATACATCTGATGATTATCACGACGACTATTATTATGATGATTATTATTATGAGCCTCAGTATAGTGACTATAATTACGGTATGTCATTTGACGATTTTGAAAGAGCTACCGATTATTCATCAGCTATTGTTGATCCAGAAACTCCAACAGTAGATATGTACAACAGTAATGGTAGTGATAAATATGTTTTAAGCAGTAACGACTGGAATGAAATTAAGCTTAACCTTGGTGGAGCATCAGCCGATGGAACAGGCGATTTTAGCTTTATTAAGGATAATGTTTCTAATGAAAACAGTAACAAATCTATATTATTTTTGATTTTTGGTATTATATTTGTGTTAACCTCAGTGTCACTGATTGTTTATCTGATTGCATCTGCAATTAACAGCAGAAAGCTAAAGAAAGCTAAGGTGTATTCAAGTAATGGCAGTAGTAAAAGAAGACATAACTCTAAGAATACAGATCCTTACGCAACTAAACGTACAAGATTCACATACGACACAGGCGAAATAGATATAACAAATTATAAAGATAATTTTTAAACAAAAATATAAAAAACAGTAGAGATACCTTTTTACACTGGTATTTCTACTGTTTTTACTTTTTATTTAGAGGTTGAAAAATGAAATGCGTTGTTATTTAATCTCTGTAAGCTTCTTTAGCTCACGAATAATTTCTGCCATTTGAAAAGCAATATTTTCCAAATCGTTTTGAATATTTCTTCTGTTGTCAAAGAGAGTATTTGTATTGTTTTGAATTTGAGTTATTTCCTGTTCAAGCTCTTTGTCATGCTTAAGGTTTTCTGAGTCATTCCAGTAGGCATATCCAAGAAATAAGAAAATACAGATTATTATAATAATTATAATAGTGAAAATAAGCTTGTATTGTTCTAGGCTTGTACTACATAATAACGCAAAGACAATTAAAGCTACAACAAGCAGAATTATTGCAGTGTTGGTATATATTCTAATTCTGTTAGAGCGTTCCTGTGGTGGTGTGCCACTTTTTTTCTGATTTAAAGTAGCAATCTTAGCATCAATTCCCGAAAGCTCCTTAGAAATATCAGATAGCCTTTTTGAGAGTCCAGAAGATTTAACTATAACATCTTTAAGCTTGTCCTCAAGCTCATAACGCTTTTTTAAATCTTCCTCTCTACTCATAGCTAAAGACATTCCTTTCAAATAGTTCTTTGATATATTGCCTGTGTCAAATTAGAAACAAATCGCCCTCGTAAGAGAGACTTCGATGAACTTTAAAATTATACCCCCAAAATACTTAAAAGCTTTGTTTTTTAGTATTTATAATATCGAAAGTATGATGGTTATTCCTGACTTGACTTTTTCTTGCTTGCTTTTTCTTTAATTAGGTCTGCTGTCCAGAATATAAAAGTGACAATTATTCCAACTTGCAAAGAAAATATGGTGTTATTAACAATATCAAAGGCTTTTGTCATAATTAAGATATATAAAATAGAAGCTATAATAGAAATCAAAAAAATATAAATATATCGTTTTTTGTTTGTGATGACTTTTTTAAACAAAAAACGAAGTGAGAATTTATAGATAAGAACCACCACAAGGGAAATTATAATAGATGGAATAAAACTACTTACAAGTGTTATTATAAAAAAGGGATCGCTAAGTATCAGTTTAAAATCGCTTGCTCCGTTTGCTGTGTTCAAAATAAAATACACAACCGAAATAAATCCCAAACCCAAAAAAGGTATTAAAAAGTATAAAAATTCTTTTAATTTATTCATAAAATAAGCCTCCTTTATGCAGTTATTTTACCATACTTATACATTATTTTCAATATCAATTGTGTTCCTATTGTAGCACACGTATAACATAATATACCAATTCTTTTAACGATATATCTATTAAATTGTAATTATATGGCTAATTTGAATATTTAAAACATATAATAAAATTGAAATTCTTATATTTTGTGTTATAATGAATTTAGAGATTGTTTGAAATTTGATAAGGAGTGATTCTTATGATAGTGGATATGCATACACATATTGGAGAGGTTTTTAACTTTAAAATGCCTGAAGAAAATCTTATTGAATCTATGCAAAAATATAATATTGATTTTTCTATATGCTCAAATTGTGAAGCTGCTGCTTTTGATCATAATAATAAAATGTTACCATACACTATGCAGAAATCACAGGAGGATGCATATGCAGACTCTATTAGCTTTGCACGAAAGCACTCTGGCAAAATAGCTGTAATGCCTTGGGTTAAGCCACATTGCGAAACTATTTCTAACGAGTTTATTTCAATGATAAGGCAAAATCTGGATATTACAGTAGGCATAAAGGTTCATCCTGTACATTCCTTTATAAATTTTAATTCTCCGTCAGTAGAGGAATATATAAAGCTTGCAGAACAATTTGATTTGCCTTTGCTTGTGCATACGGGTGATTCATCAGAATCAAGCTGTGAAAGTGTTTACGAAATGGCTGTAAAATATCCCGATGTTAAATTTATTTTGGGGCATATGGGCTTAGGTACAGATAATCAGGAAGCTATAAGAATGATTAAAGAAAGAAAAAATCTCTATGGAGATACAGCTTGGGTACCTGTTAAATCAACCGTGCAGGCTATAAAGGAATGTGGTGCAAACAAGATTATGTTTGGTACAGACAACACAATTGATGGTGTGGATACACTAGGTGTAAACCCAAGTGGGGAACGCTCACTCTATCAACAGTATTTTAACGAGCTTAAAGATTTGATTACACAGACTGAATATGAAAATCTTATGTATAAAAACGCCATAAAGGTATTTAAGCTTGAAAAATTATTAGGTATTAAAGGTTAAGTTTTGAATACAGATAAATCTACACAGTAAATTATACTAGGGCTGTACTTATTCCAAAGGTATTAAGTACAGCCTGTTTTATTTAGTGTTAGTTTTGGTGTTACTATTGATATTTATTGCTAAAAAAAGTATAATTAATTTGATTATATTTACACTTGAATTTAAATTATAGTGATTTTATATAAACATAAAACAACAAGAAAGGTTGACCTTATAATGGATAAAAGAATAGAGAATTTCTTTAATAGTGTAAAAGGGAAGAAAGTAGCTTTTTGTGGTATAGGTACAAGTAACCTTCCTCTTATAGAATTATTTATAAAATATGGTGCTGTGGTTACAGCCTGTGATAGACGTACAAGAGAACAGCTTGGCGAAAATGCCGATATTGCAGAAAATGCAGGTGCAATGCTTAGTCTTGGTGAGGATTATTTGAAAAACCTAGATGTAGATATAGTTTTCAGAACACCAGGTATGCGTTATTATATGGATGAGCTTGTAGAAATGCGTGATAGAGGTGTGGTTGTAACCTCTGAAATGGAGCTTTTCTTCGAGCTTTGTCCTTGTAAGATTTACGCAGTAACAGGCAGTGACGGAAAAACAACAACAACATCTATTATAGCAGAAATGCTAAAAGCACAGGGGAAAACTGTACATTTGGGAGGTAACATAGGTACACCTTTATTACCACAAATTGAAAGTATAGATTATAACGATGTAGCTGTTGTAGAGCTTTCCAGCTTTCAGCTTATTTCTATGCGTAAGGGTCCTGATGTAGCTGTTGTTACAAATTTAGCACCTAACCACCTTGATATTCATAAGGATATGCAGGAGTATATAGACTCAAAGAAAAATCTTGTAATTCATCAAAGTGCATTTTCAAAGACTGTACTTAATAAGGATAATGAGATTACAGAGTCGTTTACAGAGTGTTGCAGAGGCAGAGTGCTTAAATTTTCAAGAAAATCTGCTGTGAATAACGGTGTATATTTAGACGAGAATGGTGACATAATAGTAGTTGACAATGGTATTAAAACTACAGTTATGAATATGGCAGATATTAAAATTCCAGGTATGCATAATGTTGAAAACTATATGTCAGCTATTACAGCTGTATGGGGCGATGTAGATGCTGAAAACATAGTAAGGGTTGCTAAGGAATTTTCAGGTGTTGAGCATAGAGCAGAGTTTGTAAGAGAGCTTGACGGTGTAAAATATTACAACGACTCTATTGCATCAAGCCCTACAAGAACAGCATTGGGTACACTTTCTTTATATGATTTTAAGATTATCCTTATTGCAGGTGGCTATGATAAGAAAATTCCTTATGATAGCTTAGGACCTATTATTGCAGATAAGGTTAAATATCTTATTCTTATGGGTGCAACAGCACCAAAAATAGAGCAGTCTGTACTAAGTGCAGAGAATTACACAGAGGGTAATCCTGTTATAATCAAAGTGAATAATATGGAAGAAGCAGTAGCAAAGGCTAGAGAGATAGCTGTAAAGGGTGATATAGTTTCAATGTCACCAGCAAGTGCAAGCTTTGATTTATATAAAAACTTTGATGAAAGAGGCAAGCATTTTAAAAGCATTGTTAATGCGTTGGTATAAGTAAGGTGAATAATTTGGAAAAGATTTTAACATCACTGTGCAACAGTGGTACAGTTTCGGGTAATGAGCTTGTTGATTTTGAAATTATAAAACAGCTTATGCCTAACATTGAAATAGAAACTGATTATAACAATAATATAATTGCAACAATGGGCAATCCAAATAGTGAAGATGTAATACTGCTTGATGCCCATAATGATAGAATAGGCTTTGTAGTATCATATATTGATGATAACGGATTTATAAAGGTTGCAAACTGTGGTGGTATTGACAGAAGAGTTTTGCTTGGTAGCGAGGTTACTGTTATAGGTAAGAAGCTACTTCACGGTATTGTGTGTTGCTTGCCACCTCATTTGTCAGACGGAGGAGAGGATAAAGCACCGTCAGCAGACTCAATATATATCGACACAGGCTTAAATAAGGCAGAGGTTACAGACATAGTTTCACTTGGTGATAATGTTATAGTTTCATCAAAGCCTAAAAAGCTTATTGGCAGTAGATTTACAGCAGGAAGTCTTGATAATAAAGCAGGTGTGGCTACATTAATAAAGGTTGCCCATATGCTTGTTGATAAAAATCTTGATTGCTGTGTTAAATTCCTTTTCAGCAGTCAAGAGGAAACAGGCTTTTTGGGTAGCCGTACAGCTTCATTTGCAATTAAGCCAAGCTGTGCAATAGTTGTAGATGTAAGCTTTGCAACACAACCAATGGTTGCACCAGAAAAGTGTGGAGAGCTTTCAAAGGGGCCTATGATTGGCTTTGCTCCTATATTGGATAAAGAAATGTTTTCAGATTTGAAGAGTATATCACATAAAAATGATATTCCATACCAGCTTGAGATTATGAGCAGTACAACAGGAACAAATGCTGATGCTATAACAACTACAGCCAGTGGAGTAAGAACAGCACTTATAAGTATTCCTCTTAGAAATATGCACACTCAGGCCGAAATTGTTGATATGACAGATATTGAAAATACAGCTAAGCTAATTGCACTATATATTACGAAAAGAGGTGCAAAGAATGAATAAACAGCTATTACAACAGCTTTGCAACGCTAACGGAATATCAGGTGATGAGAGCAGTGTAAGAAATATAATTATTTCTCATATAGAAAATTCTGGTGCTGAATATAGCACAGACTCTATGGGTAATCTTATAGCTTTTAAAAAGGGTAAAAAAACACCTGATAAAAAATTATTGATTTCAGCTCATATGGACGAGGTTGGATTTATTGTTACCTCAGTAACCTCAGGAGGATATTTAAAATTTGATGAGGTTGGTGGAATTGACAGACGAGTAATAATGGGCAAAAGTGTTACAGTTGGCAAGAATATAAACGGTGTAGTTTGTGCCGCACCTGTGCATTTGCTTTCATCAGAGCAGAGAGAGGCTATACCAAAGGTTGATTCTATGTGTATTGATATAGGAGCAACAAGCAAAGAAGAGGCTTTGCAGTATGTGTCACTTGGCGATAGTATTCAATTTGATTGCGATTTTAAATGGGAAAATGATATAATCACAGGCAAGGCTCTTGATGACAGAGCTGGCTGTGCTATTATGATTGAAATGATTAATTCAGAGCTTGAGTACGACACATATTTTTCATTTGTAGTACAGGAAGAAGTGGGTTTAAGAGGTGCTAAATGTGCTTCATATACAGTTGAGCCTGATTTCGCAATAGTTGTAGAAACAACAACAGCTGCAGATATACCAAATGTAGCAGAGGATAAAAAGGTTTGCTTTGTAGGCAACGGTGCAGTTGTTTCATTTATGGATAGACGCACAATTTACGATAAAGAGCTTGTAGCCTCTGCTATGAAGTGTGCAAATGACAATGTAAAGGTACAATTTAAGCAGGCTGTAGCTGGTGGTAATGACGCAGGAGCAATACAGACATCAAGAGGTGGAGTACGTACCTTAGCTGTATCACTACCTTGCAGATATTTACATTCGCCTTGTGGTATGATTTCTGCACAGGACTTAACTTCTGTATATCAGGTTGTATCCCAAATGGCAAATAAGATTTTGAGTAACAGCCTATGATATATTTAGCAGATTGTTCAAATGAAATTATAAAGGAATATATTTCACAGAAATCAAAAAATCCCTTTGCTACACGAGTAAAGGGACTTTTGAATGCTTATGGGGAATATAACAGCCTGTGCGATGTGTGGTATCAGCTTATAAATGAAGATATAACTGCTTATATAGTAAGATATGGTGGTGAATTTATAGCTGATATTTACAGTGGTGCAGACTTTGAAGAAATAATAAATATGTGCCGTATAGCAGGTGGTAATGTACTGCTGTGTAAAAAGGTTGATATGGGTGGTATGTTTGGCGATGTTATGAGGCTTGAAAAGCTTCAAAGCTTTGAAAATAGCTTTGAGTTTTCAGAAAATGTAAATCTGTATGATTATTATGATATCCTAAAAGCCAACCAAAGCCAGAGCTTTATTGTGCCTGAGTTTGACGATTTTTATGTAGACCTTAACCACCGTTTAAGAAAAAATACGGCTTTTATTTTAGGATTATATAAAGACAATAATCTGATAAGCTGTTGTGTAGCCACAGCAGTTGATAAAACCTCGGCTGTAATTGCAGGTGTAGCTACATTGCCACAGTATAAAAAGCAAGGCTATGGTACAGCTGTGGTTTCTGAATTTTGCAAAAGGCTTACATACAGAAATATAACAGATATATTTTTACAAAGAGATAAAAATGAAAATCTAAATTTCTATAGGAAGATTGGCTTTGAGAACGTTTCAGAGTTTGAACAGATTTTGATTTGATTGGAGGGAAGTTGTTATGGGTAACTTTTCAGTTAGAAAATTTCAAATAGAGGATGCAGAAGAAGTATCTAAGTTGATTATTAAAACCTTAAGAATAACAAATATAAAGGATTATTCTTTTGAATATATAGAAAATGATGTAAAGCGATTTACTCCAAATGATGTAATTGAAAGAGCAAGCTGGACACATTTTTACGTTATTTGTGATAATGATATTATTGTTGGCTGTGGTGCTATTGGTCCATATTGGGGTAAAGAAGACGAAAGCAGTTTGTTTAATATATTTGTCTTGCCTGAGTATCACGGTAAGGGCATAGGTAGAAAAATAATTGAAACGTTGGAGAATGATGAATTTTTCCTTAGAGCTAAACGAGTTGAAATTCCAGCCTCAATAACAGCCTGTGAATTTTATAAAAAGATGGGATATAATTATAAAGATGGAATTGATACTGTTGATGATGAACAGATTTTCCGTTTGGAAAAATTCAGATGAATTTATTAAATACTTTTGAAAGAGGAAATACATATGAATACACCTTTTCATAATATAGATGAAAGAATTTTAAAAACAGCTGATAAGGCTATGGAGCTTATAAGCGATAAATTAAAAGAGCTTGACGAAATACAGGACTATAACACACAGAAAATGCTATATGCATTTCAAAAAGCAGGCATAAGTGAAAGTCATTTTTCAACCTCAACAGGCTATGGCTTTGACGATAGAGGCAGAGAGGCTCTTGATGAGATTTACGCAACAGTTTTTGAGGCTGAGGACGCACTTGTAAGACATAACTTTGTTTGTGGTACTCACGCACTAACAGTTGCACTTTTTGGTATGCTAAGACCAGGAGACACAATGCTTTCAGTAACAGGTACACCTTATGATACCTTGCAAAGTGTAATAGGCTTGTCTGGTAATTATTCAGGCTCACTTAAGGATTTTGGTATTATCTACGATGAGGTTAAGCTAACCTCAGACGGTAAGCCAGATTATGACGCAATTGCAAATGCAATTACACCTGATTTGAAAATGGTTTACATACAGCGTTCAAGAGGATATGAGCTTCGTCCTTCACTTTTAATTGATGAAATCGAAAAGATAGCAAAAATCGCAAAAGAGAAAGCACCGAATACAATAGTTATGCTTGATAACTGCTACGGTGAATTTGTTGAAAAGAAACAGCCTTTAAGTGTTGGTGTTGATATAATGGCTGGTTCACTTATAAAAAATGCAGGTGGTGGAGTAGCTCCAACTGGTGGATACATAGCTGGTAAGCAAAAACTTGTAGAGCAATGTGCATACAGACTTACAACACCAGGTATTGGTAAAGAGCAGGGTGCAACATTAGGTGTAAACCGAGAGCTTTTCCTTGGTGCGTTCAATGCACCTCACGCAACAGGTGAGGCTTTGAAAACTGCTGTATTTGCATCAGCATTATTTGAAATGCTAGGCTTTGACACCACACCTAAATATAATGAACAGCGTGGAGATATAATTCAGCTTTTAAAGCTAGGCTCTAATGAAGCCTTGGTTGCATTTTGTGGTGGTATACAAAAGGGTGGCCCTGTAGATAGCTTTGTAACCCCAGAGCCTTCTGATATGCCAGGCTATGAGAATAAGGTTGTAATGGCGGCAGGTGCATTTACACTTGGCTCAACTATAGAGCTTTCTGCTGACGCACCATTGCGTGAGCCTTATGCAGTATGGATGCAGGGTGGACTTAGCTTCCACAGTGCAAGAGTAGGCGTTCTGCTTGCAGCACAATCTATGCTTGAAAAAGGTCTTGTTAAATTTTGATGATAGTAAAACTTTGATATTAGTAAAAATTTACCCCACAATGCTTTTATACATTGTGGGGTAAACTAATTTCAATATAGATTAAGCTTCCTTATAAAAATAAATATAGTAGTTTCCTAACTGTGTTTTTATAACCTCATGATTTTGGTATTGTGGAATATATAAGAAGGTGTCTGCTGAACCGTCAGAATAAGTAACCAGCATATTATACTGGCTCATAGTAAATGTTCCAAAGGATTTATCCTTAGTTATTGCCGCACCCATAGAGATTGTAAAATCAGCATTTTCAGAAATTACAAGAGAACCTCCATACTGTGAGTATGAAGAACCGTAAATCTGTCCGAACGCAGCTTCTTTACCATCTGCAACACTTACAGCAATTAAAGGCTTCCAAGTGCCTGCAAGCTCTGTACTGGTAATCTCTGCTGAGGCTGTAGCACTTTCGTCAGGTGTTTCCATAGGTGCTACTGTAGGGTTGGTTACAGTTTCATCTATATATTCAAAAAATCCCTCGTCACCATCATCAATAATCTCTACCTCGTTATCAGTGATTTCCTCAGTAGCTACTTCAGTTGATAATTCATCAGTTGGCTCAGCTTCAGTAGGTGTTGTTGGTATGGCTGTTTCGTTTTCAGCTGTAGTAGCCTCTGTAGCAACAGAGGTTGGGGTGTTATCTGTAGCTGTATTACTTTCGTTACAGCCTGTAAGTGCTAAAGCTGAAAGAATAGCACAGCTTATTAAAATTGTTGTAATTTTTTTATACATAATTAAATTTACATTCCTTTCTGGTTTGAAACTACTTTATACACATAAAAGCACACAATGTACCACGGTGACCATTTGTTGCACGGTGTGACCATAGAAGCTCGCTGTTGCATTTTGTGCATATATCGCTAATGATAATATTTTTTTCAGGTATTCCACTTGAAAGAAGTATTTGCTTGTTTGTTTCAAGTAAATCAGCCATATATTTACCATTGCCTTTATCTGTCATAATTCTTTTAATATCAAGATTACCAGCCTTTACAAATTCATCATAGCAGGTTTTATCAATTTCATAACAGCATTTTGAAATTGCAGGACCTACACAGCATATTATATCAGCAGTAGAAGAGCAGTAGTCGGTTACCATTGTATCTATAACATTCTTGCAGATTTTACCAACAGTACCTCTCCAGCCTGCGTGTGCAAGTGCGATTACTTTTTTTACTCTATCAACAAAAAATATAGGTGTGCAATCAGCATAATATGTAACCAAGGTAACATTCGGTTCATTTGTAACCAAAGCATCAACGCTTTGCATATCTCTTGGCTTTGTTATGCCTATACCACAATTTTCCTTTGTTACCTTGCGTACAACGGTGTTGTGGTCCTGTGCTGAAGCAACCAACGAGTTAAAATCAAAGCCTGTGGCATTACAGAAAATTTTATAATTCTCTGTAACATTATTTATGTCGTCACCACGGTTAAAGGCTAAATTCATAGAGGTAAACTCGCCGGTACTTACTCCTCCAAGCTTAGTAGAAAAAGCGTGATTGATAAACGGGATATCCTCAAGTGCCTTATATGTCAAATAGGGAACATCATTGTTTATGTTTAAGTGCATTATATTGCTTTCAAAATTTGGTAAATGCATTTAATACCTCCTAAGATTAAAACCGTGTTTAGTTTTTCTACTTTACATTATATTACTTGTGGTGTTATAATACAAGTGAACATTTAGTAACATTTTTTAAGACAATTTGTAACCATATAGTATAATCAGGAGTAAAAATTATGAACTTTTTTGGAACTAAGCTTTTTGGAAACAATATTGACACAAGCTGTGAATATTGTAGTAACGCCCAAAAGATTAACGGAATAATATTATGTAAGGCTAATAAGGAGATTGTAAACGGTAATTGTAGTAGGTTTAAGTATAACCCTCTTATGCGTGTACCTAAAACTGCTCCTAACTTTCCACAGTATGACCCTAAAGACTTTGAGCTGTAATTTATAATTATTATAAAAAAGGCAAGCAACCTGTTATTTGTTGCTTGCCTTTTTTGCTGTAATTAGTTATTGTAAAAATAAGGTAAGGTTTTCTTTAGCTTGGCAATACCTCGTGAAATATGTCGGCTTACAACGCTGGGAGAAACACCTATATCCTTTGAAATATCCACCATTTTGCGTGAATTTATATAATATTCTGTAATGCAGTAGCGTTGTCTTTCAGTAAGCTCCATAGATACAGCTGTGTTAATATGTGTTTTCATTTTTTCTATAAGTTCTTTATTATTACCGTTTCTCATACAAAACTCGCTGTAAGCCATTTGTTGAGAAAGACTTTCAAGACGTGTAGGCTCTGTTGCGTAAAATTTCATAGTATTAACCCCTCCATAGCTCTTTCACGTAACATTCTTGCAGTATGCATAGCCTCGAGATACATTGTATAGATAGAATTTATTCTTCTGCTTAATTCCTCGAATTTTTCGGCTTTTTTGCAAAGTTTACGTTCATTTTTTAATTTTGTAAGTTTGTTTTTAAGGTATTCAGCCTGTTGTTCATATTCTTTTGCCCAATCGTTATAACTCATAAATTCCTCCTATTTCTTTTGCAATGCAAACACTATCCTGATTTTTTTACTTTAATAACAGGTTAAAGAATGGAACATAAAACCTATTATCACGAGAAAAGAAACGAATGTTTGTTTCCTGTAATTCGATTGTAGCAAATTTTTCACAATCAGTCAATAGAAAAATGAACATTAGTTTAATTTAAAATACAACTGTACTGTTTGATGTACGATAAATTATTGTTTTAACTGATTTTAAGGCTGTAAAATTAATTTAATATTGAATAAAGGTTTGTTATATGTGCGTAAGAGGTATATTTTTAGAATATGGGTTTTAAATAATGAAAAAATTGGGTATAATATCTGTGTATGATAAAATAAAGAGGTGTGTGTGTTGCATAAGGAATATATACGTTTAGTTGAGGGTAGTGACACAGTAGTGTTATTTATTCATGGGATATTAGGCTCACCTAATATTTTTAACAAATATATAGAGAAAACACCAAAGGATTGGTCTGTGTATAATATGCTACTTGATGGGCATGGAAAAACAGTTAAAGATTTTGCACATAGCTCTATGAAAAAGTGGAAAAGACAGGTAGATCGTACTGTGTATGAGCTTTCTATGAAATACGATAAAATAATGATAGTAGGTCATTCAATGGGTACACTGCTTGCAATTAATTCAACTAAGAAATATCCGTCAAAAATCAAACAGCTTTTTTTCTTGGCTGTGCCACTTAAAATATTTCTTAGACCAATTGCACCTCTTACAGCCTTAAAGGTTGTTTTTGATGAGGTATCTGACAATGACCCTGTAGCTATAGCTATGCGTGATGGATATAGTATTCAAATTGAGAAAAATCTTTTTGTTTATATTAGTTGGTTGCCAAGGTATATGGAACTATTCAAAGAATCAAGAGCAACCAGAGCAAGAGTAAATATGATAGATGTTCCGTGTAATGTCTATTTATCAAAGAAGGATGATATGGTTTCTATACACAGCTCTAAATATTTTGAAAATAACGAAAGGATTAAGCTTTCGGTTTTAGAAAATTCATTGCATATGTATTTTGTAGATGATGAGATGAATTTTTTACTTAAAGAGTTCGATGAAGCCTGCAAAAGGGTTATAAATTTAAAAAAATAAAAATTTTAAAGAGAAAATGTACATCATTGTTCTATGATGTGCATTTTCTCTTTGTTTTTTGCTATTTATTGCGAGGAGGTTTAAAAATAACCTACCTTGCAATAAATACAAAGGAGGTCTTCGATGACAAAAAAAGAAGACAAATTTTGTTGTTATTATTCTTCAAATGGTAATGCAAGGTTATCAGCTGTAATGGCAGGATATACAATGAATCCTGAGCAGTCTGGTCAGCAATTGCTTATGAGGAATGATGTTATTGAAAGGGTGAAGAAATACAGAAATACACGCTTTGAGGATCTGCGTTTTATGGCTTTGCTTGGCTATGAGCGTTTAGCCTTTGGCAGTGTTGCTGATTGTATTCAGCTTTTGTATATGGATAAGCCCGATATACAAACTCTTGAAGCAATGGATTTGTATATGATTTCTGAAATTAAAAGACCAAAGGACGGTGCTATGGAGATAAAATTTTTTGACAGACTAAAGGCACTCGAAAAGCTAAGTGAGGCACAGCAGGCATCGGCTGAAAATAGCTTGCCATTTTATAAGGCTCTGGAAAATAGTGCAGAGCTTTTGAATAGCTATGAGGTGGCAGAAGATGACACCGACTAAATTTTCGGCAAAGCAACTGCAACTGCTTAGCTGGTGGTGTAAGGGCAGTAAATATTGTGATTATGATGCTGTGATTTGTGACGGTGCTGTGCGAAGTGGCAAAACAATGTGTATGAGCATTTCCTTTGTATCGTGGGCATTCTATAGGTTTAATAACGGTAGCTTTGCATTATGTGGCAAAACAATCCGTTCTTTAAAAAGAAATGTTGTAACACCTATGCTGTCTATGCTTAAAGAAATGGGGTTTGAATGTACCGAAAAGCTGTCACAAAATTTACTTGAAATTTCACTTAACGGAAAATCGAATAGCTTTTATCTTTTTGGTGGTAAAGACGAGTCATCAGCCTCGCTTATTCAGGGTATGACATTGTGTGGTGTGCTATTTGACGAGGTTGCATTAATGCCTAAATCCTTTGTGGAGCAGGCTATAGCAAGATGCTCTGTAAATGGTAGTAAATTTTGGTTTAATTGTAACCCCGAATACCCCCAGCACTGGTTCAGACTTGAATGGATATTGGCTAGAAAACGTAAAAATGCTTTGTATATGCATTTTACTATGGACGATAATCCCTCACTTTCTAAAAAAATGAAGGAGCGTTATAAGTCGCTTTACAGTGGTGCGTTCTATGAAAGATTTATTCTTGGTAGGTGGGTAAGTGCCGAAGGGTGTGTTTATCCTTTTATGAAGGATAGTATGTTTGTTGATGTACCTAACAAACAATATAAAAAATATGCAGTAAGCTGTGACTACGGAACAGTAAACCCAGCTTCTTTCGGGTTATGGGGTTATCTTGACGGTGTATGGTACAGGATAGATGAATATTATTACGACTCGAAAAGAGAGGGTATTCAAAGAACAGACGAAGAGCATTATAAGGCACTTGAACAGCTTACAGACGGTAAAATAATAGAAACAGTGGTGGTAGATCCATCTGCTGCAAGCTTTATTCAGACTATACGCAGACACGGAAAATTTTCAGTAACACCGGCTAAAAATAATGTTATAGACGGAATACGAAAGGTGTCTACAGTACTTAAAAATGGTAGTGTTAAAATATGTAATTGCTGTAGTGACAGTATAAGAGAATTTGGTTTGTACAGGTGGAATACAGGTGGTATAGATGCTCCTATTAAGGAAAATGACCACGCAATGGACGATATCAGATATTTTGTAACAACTGTTGTTCTTAAACCACAGCAGGAATTTGTGGCGATAGCTTCACCACGATGTTGAGGAGGTATGTTTTGAGATTTTTAAAAAGAGAGAATAAGAAAAATAATATTCAGCCTAAGATTGCTCAAACGGTAACAGGCTATAGCTTTAGCAATCCGTTTAATCTGTTTAATAGCTATGTACCACTTAATAATTCACAGGATTTACTGTATGCCTCGCTAAGAGAGGCTATACCAATTATAGACTCAGCTATAAATAAGCTTGTGAGATTACTTGGTGTATTTGAAATTGCAACAGGAAATAAAAAGGTAGACAGAGAGCTACAGCATTTTATTGATAATATAAAAACGTGTGGTAATAATACAGGCTTTAAATGCTTTATAAGCACCTATTTTGACAGATTACTTACATACGGTACAGCTGTTGCAGAGATTATTCCATATAGAGATTTTAGTGGAATTTATGGTGTATATATTGCAGATAATGAGGATATTCTGCTTAAACCAAAAAAGAATAATCCTCTTGAGCTTGAGGTAAGTGTAAGAGATAGCAACGGTAGTGTACAGCCTGTAAAAAATCAAAACTTAATTTTGCTTACTTCACTTAATCCACAGCCAAACCAAATAGGAGGAACATCTATTTTGCAGGGCTTGCCCTTTGTAAGTGATATATTGCTTAAAATTTTTACAGCGATAGGGCAAAATTGGGAGAGAGCCGGTAACATACGATTTGCAGTTACCTATAATCCACCTAATGACGGTACAGATGGTGTATATACACAGCAACGTGCCGAAATGATAGCCAGTGAATGGAGTAAGGCTATGCAGGGTGGGGGAGTATCTGATTTTGTAGCTGTTGGTGATGTTGATATAAAGGTTATCGGTGCTGATAATCAAATTCTTGATTGCCAAACACCTGGTAGATTACTGCTTGAACAGATAGTTTCAAAGCTAAGTATTCCACCATTTTTGCTTGGTCTTTCGTGGAGCAGTACCGAAAGAATGTCATCACAGCAGGCAGATATTCTAACAAGCGAGCTTGAGCATTACAGATATTTGCTTAACCCTGTTATAAGTAAAATTTGCAGTATGTGGCTTGCTATGAATGGCTACAGTACACAGCACGAAATTATATGGAGTAATATAAATCTACAGGACGAGGTTGAGCTTGCAAATGCAAGACTTATAAATTCACAGGCTGAACAGCTTGAAAACGGTAAGGAGTGATTATTTGAGTGAAGTTTTAAAGGGTAAGGGAAGAGTAATTGAAGAAAAAATTGCAATAACTGATGATGAGCTTACTCTGATTAATACATATACAAGGCGACAGTATAACGTTGATGAGCTTTATGTGTTTAACGTAGTTCTCTGCGATAACGAAATAGACAGAGATTACGAAGCCTTTTCAGTTAATGCACTAAATCAGTTAAGTGTATTATTTGTAGGAAAAACAGGTATAGCAAATCATAACCCTATTGCAGAAAACCAGACAGCAAGAATTTTTGCTTGTAATGTTGAAGCCGTACAGGGTAAGAAAACCTCATACGGCAGTGATTATTACAGACTACTTGCAAGAGCGTATATTCCAATAAATGAATTTACACAGAAGGATATTCATCTAATAGAGGCAGGTATTAAGAAAGAGGTAAGTGTTGGCTGTAGTGTAGACGAGATTTTGTGTAGCGAGTGTGGTGCAAATATAAGAATTAATCATTGCGAGCATTATAAAGGCGAAAATGGCTGTTACCATATACTTAACAGTATTACCGATGCCTACGAATGGTCGTTTGTGGTTGTACCAAGTCAACGAGAAGCAGGTGTAATAAAAAGCTACAGTACAGACAGCAAGGAGGTAAATATGGAAAGTATTATAAGTGAGATTAAAAAGGGTAACTATAAGGCACTAAATAGTAGTAATTCAGAGTACCTTGCAGAATATATAAAACAGCTTGAGATTGATGCAAAGTATGGTAAGGCATTCAGAGAAAGCCTTGAAAAGGAGTATATAAGATATTGTGGTCTTTGCCATAGCAACAGTAATACAGATATGCTTACACAGGTTGCAAAAAAGCTGACACTGCAAGAGCTTGAGCAGTTTGTGGCTATGTATAAATGTAAGCTGGAGGGTAAAAGCTATTGCACACCACAGCTTTATGTGAATAGTACAAAGGGCAGAAATGAAAATATAGATGATAGCAACAGCTATAATGCAAATATAAATAATCAATATAACATTTGAATAACAGGAGGAAGATAATATGAAAATTGATTTTAAAGGCTATAACGAAAAGGTGCTTACACTTGAGTGTGACAGCACAGTTACATCATCAAATCAGTGGGTAGAGCTAAGCGAAAATAACAGGGTAAAACAGGCAAGCGAAAATTCACCACTTACAGGAATTACAGTAAACAGCCGTAATGGTTATTGTGGTGTAATGCTTTCTGGTGTGGTTACTGCACAGTGTAGTGGCAAAATTGCACTTGGCTATACAAAGCTTGTGTATACTGCAAACGGTATTGCACAAAACAGTGCAGGTAGACAGCATTTAGTGCTTAGTGTTACTGACAGTACAGTGACATTTGTACTTTAATTATTATTTTATTTTAACGGAGGTATTTATTTATGGAGCTATATAAGACAATTAATATTGATAAAACTATGTATAACAGAAAGGGTAAGAGCTTTAGTCAGGTGCTAGAGGAGCTTGACCCAAGCGAAAGCTACAAAAACACACCACTTGAAAATTTAGACGCCTTTGGCAGACAGCTTAAAAGATTTGATATTAAGGTTAGTGGTGCAGACTCTGATAGAGTAGAAAAGTTTTTCCAGACATCAAGCTCAGCAGTGCTGTTCCCAGAGTATGTAAGCCGAGCAATCAAGGTTGGTATGGAATATGCAGATGTTTTACCTGATATTACAGCAACTACTACAAAAATTGAAGGTATGGATTACAGAAGCATTGTTTCTGACCCCGATTCTGATATGAAGGAGCTTAAGGTAGTAAGTGAAGGTGCTATGCTACCAAGTACAGTTATAAAAACTCAGGAAAATCTTGTTAAGCTTTTAAAAAGAGGCAGATTGTTAGTTTCAAGCTATGAGGCGTTACGTTTTCAGAGAATTGATTTATTTACAGTAACTCTTAAACAAATTGGTGCATATATTGCACGTACTCAGCTTGCAGATGCTGTGGAGGTTCTTATTAACGGTGATGGTAACGCTAATCCTGCTACTGTTATAGAAACATCTGAGACAGATTTATTTACATATAACGACCTTGTTAAGCTATGGACAACTCTAGCACCATACGAGCTTAATACATTGCTTGTACCTACAGCAATGATGGAGAAAATTCTTGCAATGCCTGAAATGCAGGATTCACAGGCTACTCTTGATTTTCACGGTACAGGCAGAATGATTACGCCTATGGGTGCAAAGCTTATTCACGTGCCTACACTTGATAGTGATAAGATTATCGGTTTGGATAAAACCTGTGCACTTGAGCTTGTACAGGCAGGCGATGTAATGGTTGATTACGATAAGCTTATCGACCGTCAGCTTGAGCGTGCGTCAATCAGTGTAATAAGTGGATTTGCAAAGGTGTTTAATGACGCTTGTGTTGTAATGAAGGTGTAAGGTATGAACTATCAGCAGGTATTTCAACGCTTTATAGAGCTTGCTAATCTTACAGATGAAGAAGCCGAAAAGTACAGGTGGCTTTGCAATAACGCAGTGGAAGAGCTTAATGAAATGCTTGTTAAGGGTATTGATAAAGAGGCTTGCAGTGGTAGATTAACTGCCACTGCAGGTGCAATAGCCTTTTACAAGTATTCTGTTATTTCTCAGGGTGGTAATGTAAATAGCATAAAAGCAGGTGAAATAACAGTTAATTGTACACCACTAAATCAATATGCAGGTGAATATCTTAACCAGTGTATGAAAAGCATTGCACCGTATGTTAAAGACAAAAATTTTCTTTTCAGAGGTGTAAAAACAGATGATTTGCAATTCAATTTGTAATGTTATTAATCAGCTTGGTACAGAGTGCATTTTATCGGAATACAATAGCAATGGAGCTTGCATAGTAAAGGGGATTTTACAGCCTATAAAAAATAATGCAAGAGAAAATGGTGGAGTTGACCATACAAATGCAGGTGTAGTGGATAACTCAGGCTATAATCTTTTATTTAATCTTCCTGATAGAGATATTAATCTTGAAAATGCAACTGTATATGCTTATGATAAATATTTTTGGATAAAGGAATTTAAAATTTTTTATTTAAAGAATAAGCGATTATATGCACAGGCTAAGCTTTCGCCATATACAAAGGAGTGATGAGTATAAAAGAGATATTGAATAATATCCTGCAAAATTTAAGCAGTGCCATTGACGATGTGGAATTTTCTTTGTATTTTCCAAGCAGAAAATTTTCTGTACCATTAAAAGAAAAATACAACGCAACAATAGGAGTAAAAAGCAAGTCGATAAATCCGAATAGTAATTACAATACAAATGTATTTCATATTGAGCTTTTATCACCTGTTGATAAAGATGGTGTAAATATTCTTTCAAAGGCTGTTGAAATCTCATCAGCATTGCTTGATATGAATATATCAGCTGTGCAAAGCTGTGTTATAGGAGATATTGAATATATATCCTCACAGCGTTCTTTCAAAACAACAATTACCTTTACAGCTGAAAAACAATTGGATGATGATACCCATATTATGATAGCTGATAATAAATATAGCTGTATTATTGTAAATGAAAAATCATTGTTTACAGCCTGTGATATCAAGGTGTATGGGCAATCAAAGCCTATAGATACAGTGTTATCTACATATGAATATATGCTTACAGTAAGAATGAATAATTCTTTAGAGCTACCTCAAAAAGGCTTTGAGGTTAAAAAGAGTAAGTATAAATATCTGAATTGCTTTATTCAAAGCGTTGAGATTAATGGAAAATCCTCTGAATATAAAATTGTTTCAAAGGAGAGGGTATTAATATGATGCACGGAAATTTACGTTTTATGGGATATACTCTTCATCATAATCCACACACGTTAGAGGTTACAAGCAGTTCAAATATTTCACAATATAATACACCAGATTTTATAGCTGTTACTCAAAATACAGGCAATAATCCTATAATTGTAAAGGGAGAGGGTGTTTTTTACGGAGAAAACGCCTTTGAGCAGTATATGGAGTTGAAATCGTTAAGTAGAAAATGCCAATCAGGTGCTTTGTCGGTAAGTGGTATAGATCCATTTTATGCTTACTTGTCACATATTAAGCTAAAATGCACACCTGTAGATAACTGTGTGGAATATACCTTTATATTTACAGAAACAGCTGATTATTCTGTTGTAGAAAATAGTACAGCACCCACTCAATATATAGTGCAACAGGGTGAGGATTTATGGGATATATCCTATAAGCTTAATATACCGATAGAAAAATTGATTGAATTTAATTCAAATCTAAGAAATACCTATGATATATCAGAGGGAGATGTGATAAGAATTAATGATATTTGAATTTACTAATTCTAATGGAGCAATTACAAGGCTGTATAATCCCTATTTTATGAAGATTAACAGTAGCCTGTCAGAAAATTCAGATACACTTACAGCTGTATTTAAAGGTAGTGTAGAATTTTCTGATTTTAAATATTTAAAGGTGATATTTGATGAAAAAATAATATTCACTGGTGTGGTAGATAGTGTAATAAATTCAGTTGACGAAAATCAAATACAGTTTGTTGTTAATTGCAGAAGTATGTCAGCTTGTTTACTTGATAATCATATTCAACCACAAAATATGCAGAATATTACAGATGAAGTAATTTATGAGAGGTTTTTGAAGCCGTTTAATATAGATATAAATAGGATAAGCAATAAGGCTTACTCGGGAATTATAAATTTCGGAAAAAATACAAGTATGTATGATGTTGTAAAGGAATATTCTTCAAAGATATTTTCTGCTGAACCATATGTGAATTTAAATGGTGTTGCTATATTAAACGGAGAAATTAACAGCAATAGCTTTTACTTTTCAAATTTACATAATCCACTTATCGTAAACAGCTATTACTGCAAAAGCATTACAGTTCAGAATAATCGTAGAAATGTAATTTCTACGGTTTATGTAAAAAACAGTGTAAACAAAACAGGCTATAACCTTGTTGTTAAAAATGAAAGTGCATTAAATAGTATGATAGATTGTGAGAGATATCTTGATGCTACACCACACAGTGGAAACTGTGTTTATGATGCAAATAGAATGATAGATGCTTCAAACAGACAAAGTTTAATATGTACTGTAAAAGCTCCTTGCTTGGTATATAACCCTGTTGGTGGTACAGCTGTAGTTAATATGGACGGAAAAGCTCTTGAGGGGTTAAGGATTATATCTGCTGTTTATACATATATCAACAATAGGATAGAAAGCGAAATAAAAATGTACAAGGAGTGATATTTATGGCAGATAATCATATAGCTGAGTTTGCAAAAATAGCAAGTTTACAGAATAGTGAGGTTTCTACAAATGGTGGTGTACCATATGTTAATATACCTGTTATTTCACCGTATGGTGTTGTAGCAGTACCCCCAAAGGGAACAAAAACAGTAGTATTACCCACAGGCGATACAGCAGTTTGTATGGGTACACCTCAGCAGGTTGAAAATTTAAAGGAGGGTGAATTAATGCTTTTTTCCTTAGGTGGAGCATCTATAGTTCTTAAAAATGACGGTAGAGTGCTTATCAACGGAAAAGAGGTATAAATATGGATATAGCTATAAAAGACGGAGATTTTAAAACTAATGAACAAGGCAAACCATACCTGATTAATGCTATGGAGGAAACCGTACAACGCTGTAAAATTTTACTTACAGTAAAGCAGGGGAGCTTTTGTTATAATCGTTCTTTAGGCAACAATTTGCACCTTCTTGATAAAAACAGTGAAAATTTACAGGGTAATGCTACATTGTTGGTAAAAGAAGCATTGCTTCCAATTAAGCAGGTAAGAGTTTGTGATGTTACCCCTATAGTGGATGAGGAAAAAATTATTCTGAAAATAAAGTTAAAGGCATATAACCAATATGCAGATATGGAGGTGATTGTGCAATGAGTACTTATGAATCTATTGTAGAAAATATGAAAACGGATTTTATGGAAAAAACAGGTTATTCGCCCGATGAGGCATCTGATATAGGTATAAGAATAAGAGTTTTAGCCGGAGAGCTTTACAATATAAATACATATCTTGAATGGATAAAAAGGCAGGTTTTTCCACAGACAGCCGAGGGTGAATACCTTGATTATCACGCACAGCTAAGAGGTCTTAAACGAAAACAATCTGTAAAGGCTGTTGGTGATGTAGAATTCAAATTAAGTGAGCCTGCAACCGAAAAGGTTGATATACCAGCCAATACAGTGGTATTAACAGGTGGCGAGCATCCAATTTCGTTCCAAACAACCGAATATGCTTACATAGATGTAGGAAGGAGTTTTGTAGTTGTACCAGCTACAGCTGTTATTGGTGGTGAAAAGGGAAATGTTGCAAAAAACCAGATTTCGGTTATATCTACAATGACTATAGATGGATTATCTGTAACTAATAATGGAGTTTTTGCTACAGGTGCTAACGCAGAGGATGATGAGACCTTGAGAACCCGAATATTAAACAGTATGAAGTTTATTGTTAATGGAACAAATAAAGAGTATTATTCTGCTTTGGCTAAAACAATAAGTGGTGTTGAGTGTGTAAATGTAGTACCTAGAAAAAATGGTGCAGGCACAGTTATGGTTTATATTTCAGGAAGAGAAATGGAATTAGGAATTCTTACTGTTTTAAATGTACAAACTCTTATGGATAAAGCACGAGAAGTAAATGTAACGGTAACTGTAAAAGCTGCTGAGCTTTTATATTGTAATCTTGAAATAGAGGTACTATTAGAAAACGGATACACGGCTGAAGAGGTTCAAAAGGATGTATATGCAAAAATTAAAGAAATCACAGATAAGCTTGATGTAGGAGAATCTCTTTTGTTGGCAGTTGTAAATGATATTTTATATCATACAGAGGGAATAAAAGAGTATGTAATACTTAATTTGGCGTCTTCTGGATATACGGCAAGAGAAAATCAAAAAATTGTGCTTAAAAATGTTTATCTAAGAGAGGATTTGTGATTATGACAATACTTGAAAATATGGTAAAACATCTTATACCCTTACAGCTGTACAAGCTTGATAAGGAGAATACAAACGTATATAAGGAATTGAGCGTATATGCAAATGCTTTTGAGCAAGGTGTAGCAGAAGCCAATATGCTTTTAAAGGAAATGCTTATTACTACAGCTGAAGATTATGGTTTATCGCAAAGAGAAAAAATATGGGGTTTACCACGTACAGAGCTTACAACAGAAGAACGAAGAAAGGCTATAATAGAGAGATTTTGTATTAATTATTCAGATTGCACATTAAAAGCAATGCAAAATTTTTTAATATCACTTGGTGTACAGGGTAAAATAACAGAGGTTCCGTCTAAATACAGAATATACATATATGTTGAAAATGGAAGTACGTTTTCTATATCTGTAAGAAAATACATAAACGAACAGGCAGGACTGTTTTTCCCTGCACACATAGAGGTGTTTTTAGATTATCGTGTAGCTGATTGGAATAAGCTTGATAATAACAGAACAATGTTCAATACATATGATAATCTTAATTACACATGGGACAGAGCAGAACACATTGAATAGGAGAGTGACAGAATGAGTTCAACAAATAAAACAGCGTATTTAAAATTAAATTCATGGCTTGGTACAGATCGTCCACAACGTATAGATTTTGTTGATGACAATACTATAATAGATAAGGCTATAAAGGATCATGTGCAAAATACCACTGTGCATTGTACAAGTACAGAAAAAGCAAAAATAGAAAACCCGTATACAATTCTTTCATACACAGGAACAGGCGAAGCAACTAATGAAATTCAATTTACATTTGCTCCAAAGATGGCTATTGTTTTTTCTAAGGATTCACCTTCTATGAAAACAGATTCATCTGGTAATACAATTATAAATCAAGCAATTGTAGCAAAGTCTAATGGAGGTACAGGAGGAGCAGTTATAAATGGATATAATGTAAAGGTTACTCAATCTACATCAGCTACAAATGGTATGTTTTTTAATTTAAATAAATATAATAGTCAGTATTGTATAATAGCATTTTTGTAAAATAAAAAGCAAAAAGGCACATTTCTTTAGGAAATGTGCCTTTTGCTTTGGAAGGTATATATGAAAAAAGGTATTAGCAAAATTTTATTAATTAAATCTATTGTGATTAAATAATATCATTTATATAGATAAAAGTCAATAGATTTTCATAAAAAGAAAGTTATTGTTGATATTTGAAAATATTATTATAAGTGTGTAAATTTTTGTTACAAAATTATATTGTTTAAAGGATTAATAAATATTTGTAAAAGTGTAGTAGCTGATAGAGTGTAAATGCTTTTTTGGTTGTCTAAAATATTTATTTGTGATATTATAAAAAACAAAGATAAACAATATATTATAATGATAATATTTGAGGTGCAATTATGGAGAATATTTTCTACAGAACAGAACTGCTTTTAGGTAAGGATAGCCTTGAAAAGCTCAATAAAAGCCGTGTAGCCGTTTTTGGTGTAGGTGGTGTTGGGGGCTATGTGGTTGAGGTGCTTGCACGTAGTGGTATAGGTACTATTGATGTAATTGATAATGACACTGTAGACCCTACAAATATTAATCGTCAGATAATAGCTACTGTAGAAGATATAGGTAAAGATAAGGTTGATGTTATTGAAAAAAGAATAAAAGCAATAAATCCAAATACAGTGGTTAATTGTCATAAGTGTTTTTTTCTGCCTGAAAATTCAAGTGAATTTGATTTTACACAGTATGATTATGTAGTAGATGCAATAGATACCGTGTCAGGCAAAATAGAAATTGTTATGAAAGCAGAAGAAAGTAATGTACCTGTAATAAGCTGTATGGGTGCAGGCAATAAGCTTGACCCTACTGCATTTGTAGTAACCGATATTTATAAAACCTCTGTATGTCCTCTTGCAAGAGTTATGCGTCAACAGCTTAAAAAGCGTGGGGTAAAATCCTTAAAGGTTGTTTACTCTACCGAACAGGCTGTAAAACCAAAGGAAACTATAATACAGTCAAACGGTAAGCCTGTATGTGGCAGTGTAGCCTTTGTACCGTCTGTAGCTGGAATTATTGCAGGCAGTGAGGTTATAAAGGATATTATTGGAGGATAAATCCCAAAAGGGGGTGTAGCTTATGGCTTCTTTATTTGAACAGCCTATTGAATTTCTAAAGGGTGTAGGCAAGAAAAGGGCAGAGCTTTTTAAAAAGCTGGGTGTTAACTCAGTTGGTGACCTTATATGCTATTATCCAAGAACATATGAGGATTGGAGTAACTTTGTAAATATATCAGATCTAAAAGCAGAAGAAATATGCTGTATAAAGGCTGTAGTTACTGCACCACCGTCAGAAAGTAGAGTATCTGGTGGCAGAATAATAACAAAGGTTCGCCTTGCAGATGATAGTGGTGTTGTTACTGCAACCTTTTTCAATAATAGGTATATAAAAAATATGCTTGCATATAATAGTGAATATGTATTTATGGGTAGAGTTCATTCATCTATGAATAGACTAGAGCTTATTTCGCCTGATTTTGTGCCTACAAACAAGGCTAAAGAAATTCGCCCTATATACGGTTGTACAGCAGGCTTAACAACAAGGCAGATAGAAACTACCGTTATAAATGCGTTACAGCTTTTACCCGAGAAGATAAAAGAAAGCATACCTGATGAAATAAGAGATAAATATGACTTAATTACATATGATGAAGCGATTCGTTGTGTGCATTTCCCCAAAAATAAGGATATGCTTATGAAGGCACGAAAAAGACTTATTTTTCAGGAGCTTCTTGTGCTATCTTTGGGGCTTTATTCTATGAAAAGTGGCAGAAAGAGAGAAACAGCTGTTGAGATAAATAAATCCTACGCAGATGAATATACAAAGCTTTTGCCATTTAATATGACAAGTGGTCAGAAAAACGCAATGCTTGATTGTATAAACGATATGCTAAGCTGTAAATCCCCTATGAGCAGACTTGTACAGGGCGATGTTGGCTGTGGAAAAACAGCAGTAGCTGCTGGTGTAAGCTTTACAGTAGTGAAGAACGGTTATCAGGTTGCATTTATGGCACCAACTGAAATTCTTGCAGAACAGCATTATCATTCACTTGTAAGTCTTTTTGCTGGTACAGGTGTCAATGTAGAGCTTTTAGTTGGTGGTGTTACAGCATCACAGAAGAGAAGAATTAAAGATTCTATTGTAACAGGTGCTTGCGACTTAGTAGTAGGTACTCACGCACTTTTATCAGATACGGTAGAGTTTAGAAATCTTGGACTTGTTATAACAGATGAACAACACCGTTTTGGAGTGGTGCAAAGAAATACTCTTGTAGAAAAGGGTGAAAACCCACATTTGCTGATTATGTCAGCTACACCTATACCACGTACGCTTGCATTGATTGTTTACGGAGATTTGGATATCTCTATTATAGATACTATGCCACCAGGCAGACAGACTATCGACACATTTTTAGTAAACAGTAAAAAAAGAGTAGGTATGTATGGCTTTATAAAAGAACATCTTGACAGAGGTAGACAGTGCTATATTGTTTGTCCTGCTGTAGAGGAAAATGAAATGTTCAATATAGCAGCTGCAGAGCAATACGCAGAAAAAATTCAGGATAATGAATTTAAGGATTATTCTATAGGTGTTTTGCACGGTAAAATGAAGCCTGCACTAAAAGAGGATATAATGTCTAGGTTTAAAAGTGGAGAAATCCAACTGCTTGTTTCTACAACAGTGGTTGAGGTTGGAGTAGATGTGCCTAATGCAACTGTTATAGTAATTGAAAATGCCGAGCGTTTTGGATTATCTCAGCTTCACCAGCTAAGGGGAAGAGTAGGCAGAGGTAGTGAAAAGTCGTATTGCATATTGATGTCTGATAATACAAACCCAGACACTCAGCAAAGGCTTAAAACAATGTGTGCAACGAATAACGGCTTTGAAATAGCTGATACGGATTTAAAGCTAAGAGGTCCTGGCGATTTCTTCGGCTCACGACAGCATGGCTTACCAGAAATGAAAATTGCTGATTTAGCTAATGTAGAATATCTTAAAACAGCAAGCAGTGCATCAGAAGAAATATTAAAAAAAGACCCAACTCTGCAATTGCAGGAACATAGATTGCTAAAAGCAGAGGTAAAACGACTATTTGCAAAAATAGGAGAAGGGGGCTTCAATTAATTTGAAAAAATTTAATTTATAGTTTGTAATTTTACAGATAATGTTGTATTATATTATTTGTTGATGATAAAATGAAAAGGTGTGTGAATTGATGAAGAAAAAACTTTCTGTTATATCTGCACTTATTATGGTTATTGTTATATTGGCAATATCTGTTGTTCCTGTAGGTGCAGTAAAAAATTCAATAGACTTTAAAACAAAAACTGATATTCTTTATCTTGTTAATATGGATACAGATACAGTTGTGTACAGTCAGAATGCTGATAAAAAATGTTATCCTGCGTCAACTACAAAGATTATGACATATATAGTAGTTACAGAAAAGGTTAAAAATCTTGAGAATACAAAGGTTTTAATTAAGCAGGATATTCTTGATCAGCTTTTAGGTACAGGCAGCTCTCTGTCAGGCTTAGAGAATTATGTAGACGAGGAGCTATCAGTATATCAGCTTTTAAACTGTATGATGGTAAGCTCAGGTAACGACGCAGCTCTAGTTTTGGCTGACTATCTTGGAGAAGGCGATGTATCTGCATTTGTAAAGCTAATGAATCAAAAGGCTAAGGAGCTTGGTTGTAAAAATACTAATTTTGTAAACCCTCACGGTCTACATGATAAAAAGCAGTATACAACAGCTGAGGATTTGCTTAAAATAACACAGTATGCTATGACAACACCATATTTTACTGATGTTACAAATACTGTTGAATATTACATAGACGGTGATTCAGAAGAGCCTCTGACAACAACAAATCTTATGCTTGACTCTGATTATGAGGATTACTACTACGAGTATGCAAAGGGCATAAAAACAGGCACAACAGACGAAGCAGGCAGATGTCTTGTTTCAACAGCTCTAAAGGATAACGTTTCTTATATGTGTATAGCAATGAATGCACCTTGCTATGATAAAGACGGAAACGAGCTTGAAACAAACTACGCTATGCTTGAAAGTAAAAAGCTTTATGAGTGGGCATATAAAAATGTTACAATGCGTACTGTTCTTGGTGAAGATGACAATGTTGCAAGCATAAAAGTGAAATATTCAGAAAATACAGATGTTGTAAATCTTGTTCCAGAATACTCCTATGCTACAATGCTTACAAAGGATATTAAAGACAGTGATATTAAAATCACAGCACAATGTCAGGAAGAGATTGATGCACCTGTTACCAAGGGTACAATTTTGGGTACAGCTACCGTTTCTTATAAGGGAGAACAGCTTACAAAGGTTAATCTTATAGCAGCAGAAAATGTTGAGAAAAGTGAGTTCTTATATTTTAAAGCTGTTGCTTTAAATATACTTACTTCAAAGATGTTTATTATTGCAATAAGCGTAATAGTAGGTTTGTTTGTGTTATATGTAGTTTTTGTGAATGTATTTGCTGTAAAGAGAAAGAAAAGGTCAAAATAACCAAAATAAACAAATCTAAATTAGAATAAAATTGTTAATTTGTGGAAATTATGCAAAGACTTATGCTTTTTAAAATAAGTCTTTGCATTTTTGCGTGTATGTGATATAATTTTAGCGAATATGTATATTTATTTGGAGGTAACATGAGTAATACAGTTGTTTCCGTAATTATTCCTTATTTAGAAGAAAATAGTAAAATAATAGATACTCTGTCATCAATATGTCAGCAAAAGGGCTTTGATTCTACAAAGGTAGAGGTGCTTATAATAGACACTACCGAAGACAGCAGTAGCAAAGATGCAATAGGTAATCTTTCTATTTGTAAGGTTATCAGCACTACTGCAATCAGTAACGAGGCTGAGGCTTGCAATCTTGCTGTTGAGAATGCTACAGGTAAGTATATTACAGTTTGTCGCTGTGGAGATGTTTTCAGCAACACATATTTTAATCAGTGCCTTAATGCTTTTGATGAATACGAGAATGTACCGTTTGTTTCAGTAAAACGCTATTGTGTACATCCTATTTTTAAAGAGCCTAAGGCTCATAGATTGAATGTACCTAAAACAAATTTAAACAAGCATATAAGCCTTGAGGAAAATCCTAATTTCCTTTGCACTGAGGTATGTGGTACATTATTTAAAACAGATGTTTTCAAAAGGTATAAGTTTAATACAGAGCTTAAATACGAATATTTTCAGGACTTTATGCTGAGAGTTCAGTTTGATTATTCTGAGTATATTCATCTTCCTCAGCCAGAGTATATGTACTTTATGCCTGTAGAGGACGACTTTTTGTACTATGTCCCAACAAATTATAAGGACTGGTATAAGGAGTCTATGGAAGAGTTTTTGCTTGTGATTGCAAAAACCTACCTTGATAAGCTTGGTGCAATACCTGAATTTATTCAGTTCTATTTCATATTTGCTATATCAACGAGATTTTTAGCTAATATGAATAATCGTAATAAGAGAAATATGAGCGAAGAAGAGCTTGCAGAATTTTTCGACTCTGCAAGAGCAGTGCTTAAATATGTTGATAACACATATGTTCTTAATAGTAATAAGTATAAATCATTAGGCTATAGCGAAGAAGCAGCCGAGATGTTCTATATGCTAAAGTATAACTGTGTTTTTGATGATATGCCTTTGGTTAATGTTGAGGGTAAAAATGAGGTTTACTTAAACTGTGATAACATATTTATTGCAAGACTAGCCGACCAGAGAGTGGGTATGCACGTTATTGATTATCGTGACGGTAAGCTGGTTATAGACGGTTCATTCAGAAGAGTGTTTGACCTGAATAATATTGAGCTATATGTAAAGCTTAATGACCAGAAGTTTACTCTTACCGATACAGACCGTTATTCACTTACAAAGTATTTCGGTATAAGTGCATACAAAAAGTTTACTTTCCACTTAGAATTGCCTCTTGACCCTAACCAGAAGGTACAGAGCATACAGTTCTTTGCAAAATACAGATACAGCGTAATTCCGTTAAAGCTGTCATTCCTGCACCACTGGGCTAAGTTTACATTATCTCCTGCAAATTCATATTGGAGATTTAACAAATATATAGCAAAAATAAAAAATGCAAAAGAAATTGTTATAACACACGCATCAGCATTTGATACAATTAAAAGTGAGCTTAAATTCCTACCTGGTGTGTTCAAAGAGAGTAAGCGTTCATTTATTACAAGAATACAGTATTGGATTACAAGACCATATTTTAAAAATAAAAAAATATGGCTTATGTACGATAAGCTCTACAAGGGTGGCGACAGCTCTGAATATTTGTACAGATATTGTGCAGATAAGAAAGACGGTATAACAAGATATTATATAATTGATGAGAATACATCAGATTATAAAAACCTCAAAAAGGCTGGCTTAAAGCCTGTAAAAACACGTTCATTAAAGCATAAAATGGCATTCCTGAATACAGATATTGCTCTTATAACAAACTCAAATGTATTCCCATTTAATGGCTATAGTATGGACCGTTCAAGATTTATAAGAGGATTATGCAATTTCCCTTCTATGTGTCTACAGCACGGCTTGTCAGTACAGAAATGTGCAATGGCACAGCAGAGAATTGTTGATAACACACAGATGTATTTCCTTGCTTCAAAGTACGAGCATAAAAACCTAAGTCAGCACGCCTATAGCTATAGTGATTTCAATATTTTGAAAATGACAGGTATAGGAAGATACGACGGACTTATCAATAACGACCAAAAGCAGATTTTACTTTCACCAACGTGGAGAATGTATAATGCTATGCCTGTAACTACAAGCGAGGGTGAACAGCGTAATTATAACCCTGAATTTAAAAACACAACATATTATAAGATTTATAACGACCTTATCAATAACCAAAAGCTTATTGATACAGCACAAAGGACAGGCTATGCAATTAAATATCTGTTACACCCTATTTTAAGTGCACAGGTAGATGATTTTGAGCCAGACCCATATGTAGAGGTTATATCTTCAGTAGGTGACCTTAGCTATGAGAAAATCCTTACAGAATCAAGCTTAATGGTTACAGACTATTCAGGTGTACAGTTTGACTTTGCATATATGAAAAAGCCACTTGTATATTTCCATCCGTCACAGCTTCCAGCACATTATGACGATGGTGGATTCTTCTATGATACAATGGGCTTTGGTGAAATCTGTACCGAAAGCGACCAGCTTGTTGATACACTTTGTGAATATATGGAGAATAACTGTCAGATGAAGCCAATGTATATTGAGCGAGTAAATGACTTCTATCACTTTGATGACCATAACAACTGTGAGCGTATCTATAAAGAAATTTTAGAATACCAAAAGCAGGTTGATAAGGATAAGCTGAGATAATTTTTTGGTAGTTTATAATAAAATGGCACTTTCAATTTAACTGAAGGTGCCATTATTTTATATGGTTATTTATTGAAAAATATAAACTGATAATGCTATAATGTGTTTATAAAAATTATAAGGAGATTATGAAAGTGATAAAACGTATTAGTGTGTTATTGTTAGCCGTAGCTCTTCTTACTCCTTTAGTAGGTTGTGGTAGCTACTATTATATAAAAAATTCTGAAAACAATCCAAAAAATAATTTAGAAGAAAGCACCGAAAACAGTACTGAAAATTATTTAGAAGAGAATACCGAAAACGACAATGGCAATTATTTAGAAGAAAATACTGAAAATAATACTGGCAATGCACCAGAAAACGATATGACTTTATGGTTTACCACTATTGAAAAAACAGAACCTAAAGACGGCTTAGAGTATATCTTTGATAAGCAATTCACTTTACCTATTGATTTTTCAAAAATTGAAGCTGATGAACAATATTATGAGGATATAAAAGAAGCTCTAACCTCTAAGGATTTAGTAACACAAGGGTATGACATTAATCCAGAAAATGATAAATATAAGCCTACAATCAGGGTTAAGAATTATTCTGATGCAATTCTCAGCGTTGCTGATTGCTACGAGGATAACCAGTGGCTTATATATTCATATATAGATACTGAAAAAGGGAATTTAAATGGTATATTTCAGCCAGATATTGCAGACAAGCCACGCTATGATTATAAAGAGAAAACCTCTCCTTTGCTTAATGCAATTGTTCAAAAAATAGGTAGCCCTACTGTATATTTGAAAAAAGGATCTAATGAAAATAGAACCTCTGTAGATTACACTCTTATTTGGCAAAATGATGAATATACTCTTGAAATAGGTGTCAATGAAGTGTATTTGCAAGAATCTGATACACAAGACCTTTTTATAGAAGATGTAGTCTACTACACACCAGAGGTGTGGGCTTACGAAAAAATTAACTATGTAAATCCATTTTGTGAAGAATATGTAATTCAATAAAGTATTAAGTGCAAAATCAAATAGAAATTTTTTTATTTAATTGCATATTATGCACAAATTCTTGAATAAATTTAATATTTATGTTAAAATAAAAGCTATATTAAAAAATATGGAGTTGAGATCAATGGAATATATTTTCAGTGACAGAGTAAGTGCTTTAAAGCCATCTGCTATCAGAGAAATTTTTAAATATGCAGCTGACCCACAGGTTATTTCGTTATCAGCAGGTAATCCTGCACCAGATGCATTCCCAAGTGAAGAAATTGCAGAGATTTCTGCAAGAATATTAAAAGAAAAACCAATCGATGCACTACAATACAGTGTTACAGAGGGTTATGCACCTTTAAGAAATTACTTAAAGGACTATATGAAAGAGAAGCACAATATCGGAAATGAAAACGATGACCTTATAATTACATCAGGTGCACAGCAGATTATGGATTTAGCTACAAAGTCACTTTGTAACGAGGGTGATGTTGTTATCTGTGAGGCTCCTAGCTTTATAGGCTCTCTAAATTCTTTCCGTTCTTATAATACTAAGCTTGTAGGCGTACCTGTTGAATCAGATGGTATGAATATAGAGGCTCTTGAAGAAAAGCTACAAACAGAAAAGAATGTAAAATTTATATATGTTATCCCAAATTTCCAAAATCCATCAGGCGTAACAACAAGCCTTGAAAAACGTAAGGCTATATATAATCTTGCTAAGAAATACGGTGTACTTATTATAGAGGATAACCCATACGGAGATTTGCGTTATTCAGGCGAATATGTACCTTCAATTAAATCACTGGATACAGACGGTATTGTTATATATGCAGGCTCATTCTCAAAGGTAATTTCACCTGGTATGCGTGTGGGCTGGTGTGTTGCACCTTCTGCAATTATTCAGAAAATGGTTGTTTGTAAGCAGGGTCAAGACGTTCACACAAATATATGGTCACAAATGGTTGCGTATGAGTTTGTTACAAAATACGACTTTGATGCACACCTCGAAAAGCTAAGAAAGCTATATAGCAAAAAGGCACAGCTAATGATGAGCTTGCTTGATGAGCATTTAGCACCATATGTTACATATGATAAAATAGATGGTGGTTTATTTATAATGTGTAAGCTACCTGAAAATATAGATATGATGAAATTCTGTAAAGAGGCAGTATTAAGAAAGGTGTGCGTTGTACCTGGTAATGCATTTTTAGCAGATGAAAACGAGGTTTCACATTCATTCAGAGTGAATTTTTCAACTCCAACAGATGAACAGCTAGTAAAGGGTGTAAAAATATTAGGTGAGCTTGTAAAAGAGCTTTGTGAGTAAGAGGAGTAAAAGGAAATGGAACAGCAGACAGAAAAGAAAAAAGTAATATTCAGTGCTATTCAGCCAACAGGTACTATTACACTTGGTAACTACCTGGGTGCGTTGAAAAACTGGATTAAGCTACAGGACGATTTTAAATGTATCTACGCACTTGCTGATTTGCACGCTATTACAGTAAGACAAGAGCCTGCAAAATTCAGAGCAAATGTTTACGAGGCTTACGCATTGTTGCTTGCTTGTGGTGTGGATTTGGAAAAGAGCTTGTTCTTTATTCAAAGCCATGTTCATACACACGCAGAGCTTGCATGGCTATTAAATTGCTACACACAGTATGGCGAGCTTTCAAGAATGACACAGTTTAAGGATAAATCAGCCAAGCACGCAGATAATATAAACGCAGGCTTATTTACATATCCATCATTAATGGCAGCAGATATTCTGCTTTATCAGGCTGACCTTGTACCAGTAGGAGCAGATCAAAAACAGCACCTAGAGCTTACAAGAAATATCGCAGAGCGTTTTAATGGTATCTACGGTAATACATTTAAAGTGCCAGAGGGTTATATACCAAAGGTTGGTGCAAGGGTAATGTCATTACAAGACCCTACAAAGAAAATGAGTAAATCAGACGAGAACGTAAACTCATATGTAGCTGTGCTTGATAAGCCAGAGGTTATTATGAAGAAGTTCAAACGTGCCGTTACCGATAGCGAAGCTTGTGTACGCTTTGGAGAGGGTAAAGAAGGCATTAATAACCTTATGGGTATTTACTCATCTGTTACAGGCAAAACAAATGAAGAAATCGAAAAGGAATTTGAGGGCAGAGGCTACGGTGACTTTAAGGTTGCAGTTGGTGAGGCTGTTATCGAAGAGCTAAGACCAATCCAAGAAAACTTTGACAGATTAATTAAAGACAAGGCTTATCTAAAGGAATGCTATGATAAGTCAGCAGATATAGCAAGAAAGATTTCTCAAAGAACAGTAGATAAGGCTATGAAGAAGATTGGCTTTGTTCTGAAGTAATCTAATACTACTGTTTACAACAGAAACAGTATAAGAATAATTATGGTTATTTAAAAGGCAACGCTAAGTAAATACTGCGTTGCCTTTTGTGATTTTAGAGGTGATTAAAATGATAAAAGGTATAATTTTTGATATGGACGGTTTAATTATAGATACCGAAAAATGGCTACAGAAATATTATGTTAAATCAGCCATAGAGCTTGGCTATGATATGAAGCCTGAATATGTACTACAAATTCGTAGCTTGCCAGCTGAATATGCAATACCATTGCTAAAAAAATTAGTAGGTGATAACTACGACTATTACGCAGTAAAAGAGCTAAGAAAAAAATATATGAGTGAGCATATAGAAAAATACGGAATAGAAAAGAAAAAGGGTATTGATGAATTGCTCGAATTTATAAAATCAAAGGGCTTAAAATGTGCAGTAGCTACTGCAACACCACCAGACAGAACAAAGGAGTATCTAACAAAGCTAAATATATATCATTATTTCGATAAGGTAGTAACAGCCTCAATGGTTGCACACGGAAAGCCACAGCCTGATATCTACATCGAAGCAAGCAAAAGACTCGAGCTTAACCCCGAAAATTGCATAGCGTTAGAGGACTCTCCGAATGGTATTCTATCTGCTTATCGTGCAGGCTGTGTACCTGTAATGGTACCAGATCTTACCCAGCCAGACGAAGAAACAGCAAAAATTATTTATTCTAAAGCCGATGATTTATCACAGGTAATTAGTATTATAAACAAGCTGAATAATTGGGGTGAGCAGTAATGAAGCTTCTGCATTTGTCAGATTTACATATCGGTAAGATTGTAAACGAAATGAATATGCTTGATGATCAAAGATATATACTTAATCAAATACTTGATATTGTGAAAAAAGAACAGCCTACAGCTGTGCTTATTGCAGGCGATGTTTACGATAAGTCAGTACCGTCAGCCGAGGCTGTAGAGCTTTACGACGAATTTATAACAGCACTTGCTAATGAAAAAACACAGGTTCATATAATAAGTGGTAATCACGATTCACCTGAACGTTTAGGCTGTTGCAGTAAGCTTATTTCATCAAACAAGGTCTATATAGATGGTGTCTTTAACGGTAAAGCTATAAAATACACCTTAAAAGATGAAACTCAGAGCGTAAATATATATACTCTCCCATTTATAAAGCCTGCTAACGTAAGAGCGTTTTATAAAGATGAAGAAATAAATAGCTACACACAGGCTGTAAAGGTTGTACTTGATAATTCCGATATTAAACTAGATCAGCTTAATATATTAGTTGCACACCAATTTGTAACAAATGGTGGCGAAATGTTGCGAACAGATTCTGAAATTGCTTCTGTAGGTGGTATTGATAATGTAAACGCTGATATTTTTAACAGCTTTAAATATGTAGCACTCGGACATCTTCACGCAAAGCAAAGTATAGGTGATAGAATAGTTTATTGTGGCTCACCACTTAAATATTCAAAGTCAGAGTGTAAAAATAAAAAGAGCGTTGTAGTGCTTGAGCTTGTAAACGGAGAGATAAGCATTAATGAAATCCCTCTTGCACCACTTAGAGATATGCGAATAATAAAGGGCAAGCTTAAAGAAATTACAGAAGCTCCTGTGGGAAATATTCAGGATTATATATTTGTAGAGCTTACAGACGAAAATGAACAGATAGATGCTATAGGTAATTTGCGAAGTGTATATCCTAATATAATGGGTATGAGCTATAACAATAAACGCACTGCTCAGTCAGAAACTGATATGCGTTTAAAATCAATGGGAGCAAAAAGCAGTGCTAAGCTTTTTGAAGAGTTTTACAGGCTACAAAATGGTGACGATTTAAGCACAGAACAAAGAGAGATAGTGTTAAATATTCTTAATGAATTGGAGGATAACAGGTGAAACCTACAAAATTAATAATAAGTGCATTCGGGCCGTATGCAAATGAGGTAGAGGTGGATTTTTCACAGCTTGGTGGTAAGGGCTTGTTTCTGATAACAGGTAACACCGGTGCAGGTAAAACCACAATTTTTGACGCTATCTGTTTTGCTTTGTATGGCAAGGCAAGTGGTTCAAATCGTACAGGTGAAATGCTGAGAAGTCAGTTTGCACAGTCTGATGTTCCTACCTTTGTAAAGCTTACATTTACACATGCAAATAAAGAGTACACAATTACAAGAAATCCCGAATATCCTCGTAAGAAAAAAAGAGGTACAGGCACAACCACACAGCCAGCAGATGCTTCTCTTGAAATGCCTATGGGAAAGGTAATTACTGGTATGAACGAGGTAAGTGACTATGTAAAGGATATTTTAGGTTTAGATTGTAACCAGTTTAAACAGATTGCAATGATAGCACAGGGAGATTTCTTAAAGCTTTTACTTGCAAGCAGTGACGAGCGTGGCGATATTTTCAGAAAGATTTTCAATACATCTGTATATCAGACATTTCAGGATAGATTAAAGGTAATGACAAAACAGAAAACAGATGAAAGAAATCAAACTCTTTTTATACTTAATAACGGTGTAAATAGTATTGTACCAGATGAAGAATTTATTGATGCTTGGAATAATATTAAAGGTAGCTGTGAGTATAAAAGCAAAGAGGTGATTGAGCTACTTAATAATCTTATCTCTGCACAGCAGATTAAACTTAATAGGTTAGAAGAAGAGAAATCTAAGCTACAGGAGCAACATCTACAGGCAAAGAAAAATCTTGAAATTGCAGAAAAAAATAATAAAAGCCTTGATGAATATAAGAATGTAAAGCATAGGCTAGATACTCTTATTTCTGTAAAGGATGAGAAAAAACAGCAAGCAGCTCGTACAAAATTTGCTAAGCTTTTGCAACAAAGACTTGTGCCTGAATTTAACGAATACGATAAATTAAGAGATGAATATGAATTAGTTCGTAGCGAGCTTAATAATAACAAGCAGGTTGTTGAAAAAGCTGAGCAACAGCATAAAGAGGCAGAAAATGCCTTGATACAAGCAAAGCAAAAAGAGTCTGAAAAAGAGCAATATAAAGAAGAATCAATAAGGCTTAGTCAACAGCAGGAAAGCTACAACAAGCTCGATTCTCTGAATAATGAAATTAATTCTTTGTCAGCTGATATCAATAAAGCTGTAAATAATTTAAATACATTAAATAAAAGTAAAGACGAATGGACAATTAAGCTAAAAAAAACTGTAGAATATATTGAAGTAAATTCAAATGCACCTGCTTTGCTAGAACAGTCAAAAACAGAGCTTTCAGCCAACCAAAATAAAAAGGACGACATACAACGTCTTAATAAATTTTTTAACGATAAAACTGCTAATAGAAGAAAATGGCTTGATTTATCAAAAAAGCTGGAAAAGCAAGATAAGCTTTGTACAGCAACTGCAAAGGATTACGAAAATTCAGAAAGTAAATTCTATATGGCTCAGGCTGGTATGCTTGCACAAAAGCTAGAGGATGGCAAAAGATGCCCTGTATGTGGTTCAATAGTTCATCCATTCCCAGCCAAGCAAGAGCCAGATGTTCTTACAAGGTCAGAGCTTGATGCACTAAAATCTAAGCTGGAAAATTATCGCAACGAAAGAACAGGTCTTAGCAGTAATATAGAAGCCTTAAATAGCGAAGTGAATATTATAAATGATAATATAAAGGATTACTGTCTAAAGCTTAATATAGAAGTTACCGATTTACCCGAATTACATCAAATGCTTTTGCAGTGTAATAATGCAGAGGTACAGCTTAATGCAAGAATAAAGGAGCTTGAAAGGACTATTGATTGGTTAGATAAAGCGAAACAGCAACAGAAAAAAGCACAGGATGCTCTAAACGCTATTACAGAACAGCTACAATCAGCAGATGTAGAGAAAAGCAGGCGAGAGGTAGCTTTAGCTGAAAAATCAAAGCAATACTCTCAACTTAAAGCTCAGTTGCAGTATTCCTCTAAAGCAGAGCTGTTAAATAGGGTTACAGCCTTGAAAAATGAGTCCGACAAAATTGAGAAAGAAATTGAGATTGCTAAAAAAACACTCGATACAGCAATTAAAAATCTAAGCACCTTACAGGGAGAAAATACTCAGCTTATCATCAAACGTGACCAAGTCCACAAAAAGGCTCTTGCACAGGCTGATAATATAAAAGTAGTTATGAATGAGCTTGGTGTTTCAGACCGTAAAGATTACGAGCAAAGAAAAATGACAGAAAGCGAAATAGCAACTAGTGAAAAGACTTTAGAGGAATATAAAGAGGAGTTTGCTAAAGCCAAAAGCAGTACAGCTGTATACGAAAAACAGCTTAAAGGCATTGAGTATGCAGATATAGCACAGCTTAAATTAAGCTGTAATGCTATTTCAGAGAGCTTTAAAAAGGTAGATAGTGCTTATATTTCATATCATACTGATTTTAAAAATAATCAATCAAATGCAAAAATTATAGAGCAGTCGTATCAAACGCTTGAAAAGCAGACAGAAATTTGCAATATGCTTAAAAATCTTTCAGATACAGCTAACGGAAGCCTTATAGGTAAAGAGAAAATAGCCTTTGAGCAGTACATACAGGGAGCATATTTTCAGCAAATTATATCACAGGCTAATGTAAGATTATCAGCTATGTCGTCAGAAAGATACGAGCTTGTACACCGAACTCAAAGCTCAAACGGTAGAAAAGCAGGGCTTGAGCTTGATATACTCGACCATTACACAAATAGTGTGCGTAGTGTAAAATCACTCTCGGGTGGTGAATCTTTTAAAGCCTCACTTTCTATGGCACTTGGTCTTTCTGATGTTATACAACAGCAGGCTGGAGGAATCCAGATTGATGCAATGTTTGTGGACGAAGGCTTTGGCTCTTTAGATGATGAATCACTAAATACAGCTATAGCAGTATTGAATCAGCTTACAGATGGAAACAGATTAGTAGGAATTATTTCTCATGTAAACGAGCTTAAAGCAAGTATAGATAATAAAATAATAGTAAAATCATCACCGTTTGGCAGTACGGTAAGTGTTGTTGTGTGAATTTTTTTGATAATAATGTTACTGTAGTTAAACAAATAGTGTTTTATATTAATCTTGTACAAAATATAAGCAAATAAATGTCAAAAGGTATAAAAATATTTTTGTTTTTTATTATTGTATTTTATTTAAATTTTAGATATAATTATACTGTCTAATCAAATATAAGAATGGAGGTAAAAAATAATGAGTAGACGTTTAGTTAGTATCGTGTTGAGTTTAATGTTGATGGTAAGTATGCTATTACTTATTCCAACAACAGCTTCAGCAGTTGATACAGGTGAAATGGCACTTACAGAGTCAGTTGAGGTTACTGTTCACAAAGGTGATGTAGTAAGCTATTGGATTGAGGTGGCAATTCCACAGGATTCAATTGATGTTGCAGGCTGGACAATTGATATGTACTATGATAATGCAATATTTGCTCTAAACGAGGATTTTGCAAGAGGATACGGATTTGCATCTGGAAATAAAGCTGTTGATTATGTTTTAGGTTTGTCAGATGAAGAGCCTAGCTTCCCAGGTGGTAGTATTACACAGGGAACTCTTAGACCAGAATTGGGTAGAGTAAGTGTTTCAGATGCTAACCCAAATGGTTTGAAGTTCAGGGGAAAAACAACTAAGGTTGTTTGCATTCAGCTTCAGGCTGTTGAAAATGCTACAACAAATCTTTCTTATAGAATGAGAGATTTAGCTGATACTAATCTTGAGCTTTCTTTTATAGAGAAGCCAAGCTATCAGCCAGCAGGTGGTGCTGAATTTGCACTTAAGCATAGTATTGTTTGCGATCACGAGCCAATTGTAGAGCCTACAGAGCCAGCAACAGAGCCTGTTACAGAACCAGCAACAGAGCCAGCAACAGAGCCTGTTACAGAGCCTGTTACAGAGCCTGTTACAGAGCCAGCAACAGAGCCAGCAACAGAGCCAGACACAGAGCCAGCTACAAAGCCAGCTACAGAGCCTGCTACAAAGCCTGCTACAGCTCCAACATCTGCACCTACAAGTGCTACAAATGCAACAAATGCTACAACAGCAACAAACGCTACAAGTGCTACAACAGCATCAAATAGCTCTACATCTTCTTCAAACACAAGCACATCTACAACAGGTAAGGTTGCTACAGGTGATGCGTCATCAGTTGCAATGCTACTTGCTATGTTGATGATTTCAGCTGGTACAGTTCTAACAGCAAGAAGAAAGTTTGCTTCAAAATAAATATTTAATTTAAATTGATATTGTTTTGTCAGCCACTCGAAAGAGTGGCTGTTTTTTGTATATAGAAATAGAATTTAGCGATTTGTATTATAATTCGAATGTATTAATTTATAATAAAAGATTACTACAAATCTATATATGAGAGCTGTATAAGCGTTATAAATATAATTTTAGTGAAAAATATTAAAAAATTATATACTTTTTTAATATAACTATTGACTTTTATTTTTAAAGTAGTATAATTTAACTCAAATGAAACGGGCTATTGTAAAACTTTTTGATAATATTCACATAAGCTATACAATGTTATTTCTAGAGTTTAGATATAATTTAATATTATTACAAATATTAAATTATATAATTAAATGCTTTTAAGGTTTTGCATACAGCTTGAAAGGACTTTTATCGCAATAATATGCTATTGCTTTTAAAGTAGGTATTAAAATGCTCAAGGAGGCAAATTGAATTTTAGTATGGTAAAAAAAGTAGGAAAAATATTTAAGTTGCTTACCTCTGTAGCAGTTACGCTGATTGTTATTTTAGCGATGTTGTTAGTTGGTGTTCGTTTATTTGGTTTGCAAGTGTATACTGTTCTATCAGGCTCTATGGAACCAAACTATAAAACAGGTTCTTTAATTTATGTTAAAGATGTAGATCCAGTAGAGCTAAGTGTTGATGATGTTATTACATTTAAGCTTTCAGAAAATACAACAGCAACTCATAGAATTATTGATATTGTTTTCGATGAGGAAAACAACAATGAGATTTCTTTTAGAACCAAAGGAGATGCCAATGATACACCAGATGGTTCTTTGGTTGCTAGTGAAGATGTGATAGGTGTACCAATTTTTACTATTCCATATATGGGATATGTTGCAAGCTTTATTCAAAGACCACCTGGAATGTATATTTCAATTGCAGTAAGTATAGCTATTATGTTGCTTGTGTTTATTGGAGATATATTAATAGGGGATAAAAAAGAAAAAAATAATTTAAAATAAAAATTATTTTAAATGGAGGTAGAAATCTTGAAAACAAAAAGTAAAGTGTTAATTCTAGCTCTGTGTGCAATCTGTCTTATTGCAGTAACTGTATTAGCTACTGTTGCTTACCTTACATCAGAAGATGGAGTAGTTAATACATTTACAATAGGTAATGTAGCTATTAAGCTTGACGAAGCAGATGTAAATCCTGATGGTACTATAATAGAAGGTGCTAATCGTGTTGACGGTAATGAATATCATCTTATTCCTGGCAATACATACACAAAAGACCCTACTGTTACAGTAAAAAAGGGTAGCGAAAATTCTTATATTCGTATGTTTGTAACAATTAATAAGATTAACGAGCTAAAATCAGCATTAGGTGAAGATTTTCTACCACAGAATTATGTTACAGGCTGGGACAGTTCTAAATGGGATTGTGTTAAAGCTACAGACAATAGCGACAATACTGTTACATATGAATTTCGTTATTATAAAACAATAGGTGCTTTTGATTCTAATAGTGATATTGTGTTAGAACCATTGTTTGATACCTTTACATTACCTGGTGAAATAACAAACGAAGAGCTTAAAGCAATATCAGGCTTAGAAATCACAGTAAAGGCTAATGCTATTCAGGCAACAGGCTTTGATAATGCAGATGAAGCATGGGTAGCTTTTGAAAATCAGGTAAAAAAATAAAATTATGAATTTTCATGCAGATTGGATAAAACGTTTTACAATCTGTTGGAATAAAAATTAAAAACAGAAAGGAGGAGCACAAAATGTGCGAGAATAAAACTGTAGGAAAATGGAATCTAAAGAGAGGTAGTTTCAAGACATTAATAATGATTCTGGCTGTTGCTCTTATTATATGTGGTGTTGTAGGTGGTACAGTTGCATGGTTGATTTCCAAAACAGAACCATTAGTTAACACCTTCACTTATGGCGATATTAATATCGAACTTGAAGAAACAGACACAGATGACGGTGATGGTAATGGTAACACTAATACCTATACTATGATTCCAGGTAACAAAATCACTAAAGACCCTAAGGTAACAGTGCTGGAGGATAGCGAAGATGCATGGCTATTTGTAAAGCTAGATAAGTCTACTGACCCTAATTTCGATCAGTTTATGGAGTACGAAATGGCAGACGGTTGGACAGCTCTAGATGGTGCTGATGGTGTTTATTATCGTGAAGTAAGCAAATCAGACAGTGACACAGAATATACAGTAATCAAAGACAATACTATTACAGTAAAGGGTGATGTTACTAAAGAAATGCTTAATGCACTTACTACTTACCCAACACTTAAGGTTACTGCTTATGCTGTACAGCGTGATGTAGATATCGATGCGATTGATACAGCAGACGAAGCTTGGGCTTTAGCAATTGCTTAATTATTAAGCAAATTCAAAAAATCTACAACTAAATAAAAAATGGATAGAGAGATCCGTTACATAAAAAATATTTTTAATTATGAAAGGAAGACAATATTATGAAAAAGAGAAATTTACTATCAGTTATAAGCTTAGGATTGGTTGCTTCTGTTGCAATCGCAGGTACAGCAGCATATTTGACAGATACTGATAAAGATACTAACACAATGGTACTTGGTAAAGTTAAAATTGATCAGCGTGAGCATCAGCGTGTTCAGAACGCAGATGGTACTTATGCTACTGGTACTGTTGACGCTCGTGAAAGCTATTTGCTTGAGGAATTTGTACAGGATAAGCTTCTTCTTCCTATTGTTGGTGACCCAAATAAGGGCGAAGCTGGTTGGGATACAATACCAGTTCGTATGAGCCAGGTTGGTTCTGCTGGTGGTATGGATGTATTTGATAGTAAGAATGCACAGGATAAGTTTGTAACTGTAAAAAATACAGGTAATAACGATGCTTATGTTCGTACTATAGTTGCAATTGAACATGGTGATGCTTCTGCTGATCTTGTTAGAACTTCTTACCACAATACTTGGAAATCTAACGCATTAGGTGACATCACAATTAGTGGCGATGTTTACTCTTTATATGAGTATGTATATCTAGGTGGTAAGACTAGCACTGGTTGGAGACACGAAAATGGTGTTCTTCCTAAGGATGAAGTAACTTATCCTAACCTTTCTCAGGTTTATCTTGGCTCTGAAGCTACCAACGAGGATGTAGAAAAGCTTGATGCTAATGGTAATGGTAAGCTTGATATTCTAGTATTCTCTCAGGCAGTTCAGGCTGATGGTTTTGCTGATGCAAAGACAGCTCTAGACAAGGCATTTGGTGAGACAAAAGCTGACAATCCAGTTATCCTTGAGCAACTAGAAAAAATGTATGCTGAAAATGTATGATTTTACAGCAACTTCATAATTTGTTGATATAGATAATATTATAACAAAGAACATAATAAAATTAATTTGCCCACTCCTTTTAGGAGTGGGCAGTAATCAAAAGACATAATTTTTGTTATGTCTTTTGATTACTGTTATTTAAAGCAAAGGAGGTATGTATTTGAAAAAAAACAGTATTATAAAAAGTTTTATTTTACTTTTTTCACTGTTTATTGTAATTTCAACAACATTTCAGTCTACCCTTGCATTTGTAGTAATTAAAACTGAAACTTTAACAAATACCTTTGAACCATTAAAGGATATTGTCAGTGATTTGATTATCAATAAAATAGTTGAACACCCATTCGGTGATGATTATGCAATTCCAGGAAATATTGCTTTTGATTTTGAAATAAATCTTGGAAGCAAATATGCCGGAAAAACCTTTAATACAACTGTTGGAGAAAAGACTGCTGATGATTCAGGTGTTATTGTTGTTAACGTAAAGCCTGGTATCCCATTAGGAATACAAGGTATTGATGAAAATACAAAGATTACAGTCAAAGAGATACAAAAGGATGATGACGGATTTGAGGTAAAGGATGAAATATCTTCTAAAGAAGTAATTATTCCTTCAGGTAAAAATATTGCTACTGTAGATTTTGTTAATATCTATAAGCCTAAAAAGTATGTAGCTATGAATGTAAATGTAACAGGTAGTAAAACACTTGAGGGTAGAGATTGGGAGATGGGCGATACCTTTACATTTCTACTTGAGCAGGGTAATGGAACAGGTTCTTGGATTCCTTTAAGAACAAAATCTGTTACATATAATCCTGATAATGAAGATTTTAACAAATTTGATTTTAATGATGTTATTCATTCGCTAGAATTTACGCAGGCTGGTACTTATTCGTTCAGAATTTCTGAAATCGTCGGAGATATAAAAAATATTACCTATGATGAAACTATTAAATATTTTGATATCGTTGTAGGTGATAGGGATATGAACGGTAGACTTGAAATTCAGAATATTAAAGCATCAAAGAATATTTCTGTTGAAGAATCTGATAAATATAATATTGATGTAACATTCAAGAATAAATTCACAGCACCAGATATTCCAGAGCCTGAGGCTATTGAGATTCCTATTAATGTGATTAAGAGCGTAAAGAGTGTAGGAACTGGCTCTATCGGTCCTGAAAACTTTAAGTTTGCTCTTGAGAATATTAGTACAAATGAAAGATTTATTTTAACATCAGATGAAGACGGTTTATTTGGCTTCAATGTTAAATTTACTTCAGATGATATAGGTAAGACCATTAACTATAGACTAAGCGAAATCAATGATGACAGAGAAGACATAGTATATAGCAATAAGGTTTACGATATTAAGTTTGTTGTAGCATTGGGTGCAGATAACAAGCTGGTAGTTACAAAATATTGCAATGGTGTTATCGTGAAAGATATTAATGTAGCGTTCGAAAATATCTATAGTGGTGAATCTACTATCCCAGATGATCCAACAGAGCCTACAGAACCATCAACACCAACAAAACCAACAGAGCCTACAAAACCAACTGATAAGCCTACAGATAACCAAGGAAATCAGGGTGGTAGCAATGTTCCTCAAGACGGTACAACTCCTCCTTCACAGGGTAAGGATGTTCTGTTAACAGGTGATACAAGAAATATTGTTCCAATGCTTGTAATACTTGTTATTAGTGGATTTGTTTGGATTACTTTGTTGTTGAGTAAAAAAGTAAAAATAAAACACAATAAGAAATAAACAATCCTTTTCAAATTGACCTCCAATTGCTGGGCTTTTAGTCTGAATATTGGGGGTTGATTTGTGTTTAGTGCAATTAGCTAAAAATAAATTAAAATGATTGTATTACTTTGAGAAAATCGTGCTTGAAATTTTTGAGTTTTTGTGCTAAAATATTTAATAATAAAGTAAATATGAAAATAAAGGAGTGGGAAATAATACAACCAATTGCTTTGCAGTTGATTGTATACTAAAAACCCACTCTTTTTGTTTGCAACCAGTTATACTATAAATTGGTTGCAAAATGAAAGGAAGTGCAAAATTATGGCAGGCAAAAATACAGTAACAGCTGTATGGGAAATTGTAGAGCCTTATGTAAAAGAACTTAACCTACAGCTATGGGATGTTCGCTTTGTAAAAGAGGGTGCTTGCTGGTATCTTAGAATTTTTATCGACAGCGAAAACGGCATTACTATTGAGGATTGCGAAAATGTAAGCAGAGCAATTGACGAGCCACTTGATATAGCTGATCCAATAAGTGAAAGCTATTGTCTTGAGGTGTCTTCACCAGGTATAGAAAGAGAGCTTACACGTCCTGAGCATTTTGAGCAGTTTATGGGTGCCGATGTTATGGTAAAAATGATAAGACCAATTGAGGGTGTAGGCAAAGAATTTAACGGAGTTCTTGAAAATGCAGATAAAACCACCTGTACTGTTAAAACTGATAAGGGTGAGGTTACCTTTAATAAAAAGGACAGCGTTTGGGTAAAGCTTGACGACTTTAGTATGTAAGAGTATTGATTATATATTAAATTTCAATTAAGAAAGGTGATTAACAAAATGGATAATTCAGAGCTTTTTAAAGCTATTGCTCAGCTAGAAGAGGATAAGGGAGTACCTGCTGATTATATGTTCTCTCAAATTCAAAAGGCTATAGAGGTAGCGGCAGGCAAAAACTACGGTAACGATGATGTTAAATTTATTGTAGATAAAGAAAAGGGAATTTTTGAGGCTTACCTTCAAAAAGAGGTTGTTGAAGAGGTATTCGACAATAATATCGAAATCTCAGTAGAAAAAGCAAGAGAGATTAACCCAAATGCTGTAATCGGTGATTATGTAGGTGTTCAAATGGACACAATGACATTGGGTAGAATTGGTGTAAACGCTGCAAGAAATGTAATTAAGCAGGGTATCAACGAGGGCGAAAAGGGTCATATTATGCTTGAATTCCAGAGCAAAATCGGTGAATTGGTTACTGCAAATGTAGAAAGAATAGACCCACGCACAGGTAACGCAACAGTAAGAATAGGTAAATCAAGTGCAGTATTACTTGCGAACGAGCAGGTTACAGGCGAAGAGCTTGTAGAGGGTCAGCTTGTTAAGGTTTATATCTCTGATGTTCAAAAGAGAGAAAAGGGTGGCCCTAGAGTTCTTATTTCAAGAACACACCCTGAGTTTGTAAAAAGACTATTTGAAACAGAGGTTCCTGAAATTTACGACGGTATTGTTGAAATTAAGTCAGTATCAAGAGAAGCAGGCTCAAGAACAAAAATCGCTGTATATAGTAAAGATAAGCAGGTTGATGCTATCGGTGCTTGTATCGGTACAAGAGGTGCAAGAGTAGGCACAATAGTTGAAGAGCTTAACGGCGAGAAAATCGACATAATAGAATACAACGAGGATCCAAAGAAGTTTATTGCAGCTGCTTTGTCACCTTCAAGCGTTGTAAAGGTTCAGGTTTCAGCAGACGGTTCAAAGGTTTGCAGAGTAACTGTACCAGACAGCCAGCTTTCACTAGCTATTGGTAACAAGGGTCAGAATGCACGTCTTGCTGCTAAGCTTACAGGCTGGAAGATTGATATTCGTCCAGAAAGTGGTTTCTTTGGCGAAGAAGATGACGATTTTGTACCAGCTGATGACGATGCAGAGATTATTTCTGCAACAGAAACAGAAGAGGTTGAGTCTGTTACAGAACAGCCAGAAGAAATCGAAGAAGTAGTTACAGAGAACGAAGAGGTTGTTGAAGAAACAATCGAAATGGATTTCGAGAGTGCAATAGATGATATCCTAGGTGAAGAATCAGACGAAGATTTCTAATAATATTATAAAATAAAGAGCTTTTGCACTAATCTTTGAAAGGTAGTGGTAATATGAAGCAAAAGAAAATACCTCTTAGAAAATGCACAGGCTGTAATGAAATGAAGCCTAAAAAAGAGCTTATCAGAATAGTTAGGTCACCGGAGGTCAAGAATGAAGACGGAGAGGTTATAGCACCTCCTGAAATTTCTCTTGACACTACAGGAAAAAAGTCCGGCAGGGGTGCATATGTGTGCAATAATTTGGAATGTTTGCAAAAGGCACAAAAAGCACGCAGATTAGAAAGAGCATTTTCCTGTAAAATACCTGAAGAGGTATATATTCAATTGGAAGAAGGAATGAAAAGCCTTGAACAATGATAAACTATTATCCTTTTTGGGATTATGCAGACGAGCAGGTAAAATGACAATAGGTAACGATGCCGCTGTTGATGCTATTATAAATGGTGAATCACAATTAATATTGCTTGTAAACGATATTTCAGCCAGAACAGAAAGAGCTGTTACAGAGGTTGCTAACTCAAGCAATATAAAAATAGTTAAGCTTACCCATAATAAAGAAGAGGTAAGCAATTCACTAGGCAAGCTTACAGCAGTAATGTCTATAAATGATGTGGGATTTGCAAAAAAAATAATTCAGCTAACAGCAAACGATTAAGGAGGAAAGTTGCTTATGATGGTAAAATATAAATTAAGAGAAGTAGCTAGCGACTTGGGTGTAAAGAATAAAGATGTAATAGATGTGCTTAGTAAATATGTTGGTGGAGAACCAAAGAAGCAGACTTCTGTACTTACAGAGGAAGAATTGAACATAGTATTCGAGTATTTCACACAGAAAAATAATCTTGATAATCTTGACAGCTATTATTCTGCTGATGATAAAAAATCAGAGCAGGAAGAAAAACCAAATAAAGAGGATAAGCCAGTTAAGAAAAACACTCAGGATAAGCCAAAGCAGGCTGAGAAAAAGCCACAGCCAAAGGCTGATAATAACCAGAAGAAGGATCGCAAGCCTTCAAATGAGAAAAAGCCACAGCCAAAGGCAGAAACAAAAGAAAATAACAATCAGTCAGATGATAATAATGTTCAGTTTAAGAACAGAAAAGAAAGAAAAATCGTTGATACTCGTCAGGTAGTTGTTGATGTAGAAAGATACAACGAGAAGTACGACAGACTTGCAAGCGAGAAAATCAAGAGCGAAAACCAGACTGCACATAAGCAGAAGATAAACCAGCGTTCACAGCAGAGAGGCAAGCAAAAGAGAGGTAAAAGAGAGACTGAGCAGGAGCGTCTAAACAGAATCGCTATGGAGCGTAAAAAGAAGCCAATCACAGTTTCTATTCCTGACGAAATCACAGTAAGCGAGCTTGCACTACGTCTTAAGGCTACAGCTGCTGAGGTTATCAAAAAGCTATTTATGCTTGGCGTAATGGCAACAGTAAACGATACAATCGACTTTGATACAGCTTCACTTGTTGCAATGGAATTCCACGCAAAGGTTGAAAAAGAGGTTGTAGTAACAATTGAAGAAAGAATTATCGACGACAGCGAGGACGATGACAGCAATCTTGTTGAGCGTGCTCCAGTAGTTGTTGTAATGGGTCACGTTGACCACGGTAAAACTTCACTTCTTGACTCAATTCGTCATGCAAATGTTACAAAGGGTGAAGCAGGTGGCATTACACAGCACATCGGTGCTTATCGTGTAAGTGTAGGCGACAGAGAAATCACTTTCCTAGATACACCTGGTCACGAGGCTTTCACAACAATGAGAGCAAGAGGTGCAATGGCTACTGATATAGCTATTCTTGTAGTTGCAGCTGATGACGGTATTATGCCACAAACAGTAGAGGCTATTAACCACGCAAAGGCAGCAGGCGTATCAATTATTGTAGCAATCAATAAAATGGATAAACCTACAGCAAACCCAGATCAGGTAAAGCAACAGCTTACAGAGCATAACATTGTACCTGAGGAATGGGGTGGAGATGTACCTTGTATCCCTGTATCTGCAAAGACAAAAGAGGGTATTGACGATCTTCTTGAAATGGTTATCCTTACAGCAGATATTATGGAGCTTAAAGCTAACCCAGACAGAAGTGCAAAGGGTGTAGTTATTGAGGCTAGACTAGACAAGGGTAGAGGCCCTATTGCTACAATGCTTGTACAAAACGGTACACTTAACACAGGTGATATTATTGTTGCAGGTACAACAGTTGGTCGTGTAAGAGCAATGACAAACGACAGAGGCGAAAAGGTTAAAACTGCCGGTCCTTCATATCCTGTAGAAATTTCAGGTCTTGACGAAGTACCAGTAGGTGGCGATATTTTCAACGCAGTATCTGATGAGCGTCTTGCAAGAGAGCTTGTAGAGCAGAGAAAAACAAAGGCTAAAGAGGATATGTTTAATGCTCAAACAAAGGTTACACTTGATAATCTGTTCGACCAAATGCAGCTTGGCGAGTTAAAGGAGCTTAAAGTAATCGTAAAGGCAGATGTACAGGGTTCAGTAGAGGCTGTAAAGCAGTCACTTGCTAAGCTTGCAAACGAAGAAGTAAGAGTAAATGTTATTCATGGTGCAGTTGGTGCAGTTAATGAATCAGACGTAAATCTTGCTAAGGCATCAAATGCTATTATCGTAGGCTTTAATGTTCGTCCAGACGCAGTTGCACAGGCTACAGCAGAGCGTGACGGTGTAGAGCTTAGAATGTACCGAGTAATCTATGAGGCAATAGAAGAAATCGAACAGGCAATGAAGGGTATGCTTGCACCAAAAACAAGAGAGGTTGAGCTTGGTAAAGCAGAGTGCCGTAATGTTATCAAGATTAAGAGTGTTGGATTTATTGCAGGTAGCTACGTATTAAGTGGTAAAATAGAGCGTAACGCTATGGTGCGTGTAGTTCGTGACGGTATTGTAATAGCAGAAGATACTATGTCATCACTACAAAGATTTAAAGACTCTGTAAAAGAAGTAGCAGCAGGCTACGAATGTGGTATTGGTCTTGAACATTTTGCAGACCTTAAAGAGGGCGACATCTTCGAGGTTTACAAGATAGAGGAATACAGAGATTAATATTCCAAGGCGGGCTGATAAAGTCCGCCTTTTTCCAATATAAAAAATGAATATTTGTTAGATTATATAGAATGATAAATTAGAATTTGGAGGAGGTATTATTATGAGAAAATGCATCCGTTGCGGAAGTGAAATGAAAGAAGGCTGTGCAATAAAAATTGAAGGTGCAGGATACGGAATTGTTATGTCTTCTGATGAAAGCAAACTTTTTGGAGGCAGAATTGGTAAGC
>JAXJUF010000082.1:0-1637 GCA_036309185.1 Acutalibacteraceae bacterium | reverse complement strand
TGCATATACTTCATATCTGGGAAACTAATTTTCCAAATTCCGTTGTTTGTTACAAAGAATTTTTCATATTTAGCATATTTCTCAGGTACCTTTGAAACTGTTTCTACTAATTCTGCTTTTGTAGCCTCTACAGAAATTCCTTTTTCCTGTAAAGCTACATCCAGAAGAGCCTGTGCCATAACAGCATTGTACAAGCTACTTCCACCACTGCTAAGAACAGCAACACTGATTTCTTCATCTGGTGCTACAAGCAAATGTGCATGCTGATTATCAATATCTCCACCCTTGCCTATAACGGTAACTCCAGATTTTTCATATTTAAGAGCCTCTACATAATCCCAGCCAAGACCGTTATCGTCCATATAAGGGTCATCTGACCAGCGAACAGCCATTTTGTTTTTAGAATTTTCATTCAGAAGAGTATTATTATCTGCAAAAAATGCAGAACCAAATTTTGCAACCTCAGAAGCAGTAGCATAAACACCACCGCTTCCAAGACTCATACAATAATCATAGTCGTAAGGAATACTACCAAATTTATAAACAGGAACAGCGTTCTCCATTTGAAATCTGTTTACTGGTGTACCTGTATATTCAGCACCTATTTTACTGGTAATATACTTATCAATATATTCAGTAAAACTCATACCGCTTACATTTTCAACTATCATATCAAGTAATGTAAAGCCATCATTACAATAGCAAGCAAATGTGCCTGGTTCAGTCTTCAATCTTTGCTTTGCAAGGGATTCTAGCAACTCATTGTGAGAAACCGTATCATTATCATCATAAAGCATCTTATTCTTAAAGCTTGTGCCCATAATTCCTGAGGTATGGTTCATCAGCATTCTTACAGTTATCTTTTGGTATCTTTCATCTGCCATTGTAAAATCAGGGATATATTCTGTAACAGGTGCGTCAAGATTAATCTTACCTTTTTCTGAAAGTTGCATAATTGCTGTTGTAACATACACCTTGCTAACAGAACCAACGCTGTATATTTTTTCCTTTGATGTAGTTTTTACTGGCTCTGGAGATGTGAACTGTTTGCTTGTACCAGCAGTTTTTGTTTCTGATGGTGCCTGCTGAGTACAGCCCGTAAGCGGTACTGAAAGCACTAACGCACCTACAAGAGTCATTACTAACAATCTATATTTTTTGCTTTTCATATTATTCTCCCTCACTATTCAGACATCAGTTCGGTTACGGAAATCTCTTTTATCTTACTTGCACTGATATAGGTTACTAGATAACAGAATAAGAGTATGCATATATCAATGGGAATCATAATCCAGTAATTAATCTCCAGAATTACTGAAAACATAGTCAAGCCAAATAAATTCACTAGTAATACAGAGCATACAGAAGCGATAATAACTGCTATAAATGTAATTGGCATAATACGGTATGCAATCTGTTGCATCAGATTTTTTGAGGTATATCCCATAGCTTTCATAATACCAAGCTCTTTTCTCTTTCTTCTTACAGTTGTTCCTGCAATACTACTTAGTATTACCGCCGAAACAATTAACGAAAATGCAACAATTACTGCTGAAACTGCTTTCATTGCAACTGCAACAGGTCCAAGCTGACCCTCTGCCAAATCATGTAAAGAAGAAATATCTCGTATAATGAAT
>JAXJUF010000081.1:0-2167 GCA_036309185.1 Acutalibacteraceae bacterium | reverse complement strand
CTTATGGAATCCCCCACGCCTAGTCATACCAATTGTGTATATAGTGAGTAATGTTAGGGTAACTGATTTGTGCTGTTTAGTTTGTGCGTAAGCTCGACAAATCCCAATTTATCTACCTTTTACTTTTACATTTCTGTATCTACTGAATTAGTTCTATATCACTCGTTTGCAGATACATCTGCATTTTTACCTTTTTTATTTTTTAGAACCTTACAAATAACCGTTACAACTACTGCAACAGCTATAAGAACTACAACTATTATCCATACACCTGTTGTTTTATCCAGCTTTTTAGGTTGGCTTTGCTGTGTTTGATTATTTTCTTTGTTTTCTTGATCCTGCTTCATAAGCTCGTCACCGTTGCCTAAGGTAGCAACCTCACCATCATAGGTTCCTTTTTGAACGCTTTCTTCAACTGTACAGCTATCTGGCTGAATAATATTTGTATCTATATCTGTAAGCTCTGAAAGCTCAAGCTTAATATCGTTATCTTTTGCACTGTCTTTAACCTTAAAGGACATTGAAACAAGTAAATCGCCATTAGTAAAATCAAAGCCCTTTACAACATCAATACCAATAAACTTAACCACACCAGAATTATCAACATTTGATATTGCTAACAAACCTAAATTAGGAATGTTAACACTTTTCTTATCAAGCTCTAACGCAGAATCATCATAATTAACTGTAGCTGTTACACCTGAGCATATTTTGTCACATTTAAAAACAGCAGTATAGGTTATAGTTTCGCCTACATTGAAGCTTTCTCCATTAATCTTTACTGAGTCTGTAGCAAAAAAGCTAACAGAAAACATTGTAGCCATAATAATTGTAATCATAAAAAAGACTGTAGCCTTTTTAGTGACAGAAAGAAGATTTTTCATTTCAAATGCCTCCTTTGGCATATAGTTTTTATTTTTTTGAGTTTCCTCATACTAACAAAAACAGGCACCACATAAGTGATGCCTGTCCCGTATATCCTTACTAATTGGATTAACTAATAATCCTGCTTAGAAGCATCTTTATTAGAAGGTTATATCGTCTATATCCTCTTTATTTACATTAACAGAATATAAACTATTCGATTAATACATTAATTAACCACCGTAAGTGCTCCATACACCTTCTGCTGAGCCCCACTCACCATTATTAATTGTGAATAGATCTGTTCCCTTTACAGGTATTCTCAATGCTAGAGTCTCATTTACTGAGTTATCCCACTTGTTCTCAGTTGTTGCACCCTTCATTCTTGTGAAGATTACCTTTGTATAGTGACCAGCTGGGATATCAGCCTTATATGTACCGTCAGCAAGCTTTGTCATTGATACCCAAGTTGCAGGGCTGTCGCCACCGTATAGGTATACAGCAAAACGTGCATTTGAAGATGTCCAGTTCTTGTTTGGTGTTAGGTATAGTGTCTTTAGCTCAGAAATTGAGTTCCAAGTACCTGTTGCGTCACCCCACTGACCGTCATCTATTGTGAAGCAGTTAGTTCCGTTTGTTGGAATATCCATTTCTAGTGAAGCATTTGCAGAGTTAGCCCAGATATTCTCAAGCTGTGCACCCTTCATTCTTGCGAACATTACCTTCTTATAGTCGCCAGCTGAGATATCAGCCTTATAAGAACCATCAGCAAGCTTTGTCATTGATACCCAAGCAGCTTCGCTCTCACCACCATATAGGTAAACAGCAAAACGTGCATTTGAAGATGTCCAGTTCTTGTTTGGTTTTAGATATAGTGCGTCTATCTCGTATACTGAAGGTGTGAATACTTCCCAAGTACCCTTTGCATTACTCCACTGACCTGCAGTTACTTCGAAGCAGTTTGTATCGTCTGTTGGAATTGTCATTTCTTCTGAATAGTTCCAACGGTTTGTAGCATTATTCTCTGTTGTGTTAGCCTTCATTCTTGCGAATGTTACCTTTGTGTACTCTGTTGATGGTACATAAGCTGTGTAGCAACCATCACCAGCTTCTTCCATTGATACCCACTCAGAACCGTTTGCACCTGTTACATACATTGCAAAACGTGCGTCTGACTTAATCCAGTTGCTGTTTGGCTTTAGGTATAGCTTCTTTAGAGATGCCTTTGAAACATAAATGCTCCATTCACCTGTTGCGTTACTCCACTGACCTGCGTCTATTGTGAAGCAGTTTGTGTCATCTG
>JAXJUF010000080.1:0-2416 GCA_036309185.1 Acutalibacteraceae bacterium | reverse complement strand
TTTGTCATTCTGTTCATTCCTTTTTTGTCCTTTCTTTATATTGTAGCACACTTATCTTCAAATGCAAAAAGTGTGCAAGCTATTTTTATAACTTACACACTTTATTTTACAATCTCCCACAAGATGTCTAATGTTTAAATAGGTATTAGTATTAATTAATAGTAGCTATTTTAACAGACAAAACCTCCACCTGCATTTCTATCGGTGGAGGTTTTGTTTTAGGGGCTACTTATCAATTAAAAAGGTCTTTAGGGGCAGATTTATAATAAATCTCCTTTATACCACAATCTTTAATCTCTTCCTTGTTTATTTCAAACATATTACCATTCTTAAATTTAGATGCATCAAAAGAGTCATCAAGTTTTACAGTATATTTAGTCTTTTCAATTTCAACATTGCTTAATTTCATATTATAAATCTCTGTCATATCTTTTAAATCTGCAAAGCTATCCTCTTGCTTATATTTGCTTACAATATCTATTGCATCATCAATATCAAACTTGAACTCCATATCACCTACTGTAGTGCTAAAGGTATATCTTCCGTTCAACCCCCAATAGTCGATATCTAAACCGTTATCAATCATTTGCTTTACAGTTTTTCCCTCTAGTTTTTGGGCTATATTTTTATTTTCATCATTAACACTATTTGAACTTACATTAAAAGAACATTCATCACCCGAGCTTACATACCCAACATAGGTATATCCACTATCAAGTAGCTCTGCAAAGGTTTTGCCTACCATACCCTCTACATATACAAAATTTTCTTCAGTATCTTCATTATCATCTTTTGTTTCTAGGTCCTTTAAGAAATCCACTAAACCAGACTCTTCAGAGTCTGAACTTGAATCATTTGAATTTTCTGTTTCCTCTTTTGTCACAGTATTAATGCTATTTACAATACTAGCACAAGCCGTAAATGAAAGCATTGTTGTAGTAATTAAAAATGCACAAATAATCTTTTTAATCATATTAAATATCTCCTTTTTTAATGTAGCTGAATTATATCACAGCAAAAAACAAATTTCCAGTATTTACCCAAATACTTTACATAAATTTAATACGCAAAAAAACCATTAACAAATTATTAACAAGATAAAAATAAAAGCTGTTTGTTATTCATTTTCGATTAACAAAATAGTTATCCTAGCTATTGACATAAATCCAAAATTCAACACAAAAAGGGCTGTCCGATTACTCGGACAGCCCAAATATTTAAAGAAAAAATCTAAATAGATTACAGATTATTCGTTAACAGCTGTAACTACGCCTGAACCTACTGTTCTACCACCCTCACGGATAGCGAATCTTAGACCCTCTTCGATAGCGATTGGAGTGATTAGCTCAACGTCCATATCAACGTTATCACCAGGCATACACATCTCTGTACCCTCTGGTAGAGAAATAACACCTGTAACGTCTGTTGTTCTGAAGTAGAACTGTGGACGGTAGTTGTTGAAGAATGGAGTATGACGACCACCCTCGTCCTTAGTTAGGATATAAACCTGACCATGGAACTTTGTGTGTGGGTTGATTGAACCAGGAACAGCTAGTACCTGACCTCTCTCGATGTCAGTTCTCTGAACGCCACGTAGTAGTACACCTACGTTATCACCAGCCTCAGCATAGTCTAGAATCTTTCTAAACATCTCGATACCAGTAACAACAACCTTTCTTCTGTCCTCTGTTAGACCAACGATCTCAACTTCCTCGTTAGTTCTTAGCTGACCTCTCTCAACTCTACCTGTAGCAACTGTACCACGACCTGTGATTGTGAATACGTCCTCAACAGGCATTAGGAATGGTAGGTCTGCCTTACGGTCTGGAGTTGGGATAAACTCGTCAACAGCAGCCATTAGCTCGTGGATACAAGCATACTCTGGAGCGTTTGGATCCTGAGAAGCTGAATCTAGTGCTAGGAAAGCTGAACCCTTAACGATTGGTGTATCATCGCCTGGGAAATCATACTCGCTTAGTAGCTCACGGATTTCCATCTCTACTAGCTCTAGTAGCTCTTCGTCATCAACTTGGTCAGTCTTGTTCATAAATACTACGATGTAAGGAACGCCAACCTGACGAGATAGTAGGATGTGCTCTCTTGTCTGTGGCATTGGACCATCAGCTGAAGATACAACTAGGATAGCACCGTCCATCTGAGCAGCACCAGTGATCATGTTCTTAACGTAGTCAGCATGGCCTGGGCAGTCAACGTGAGCATAGTGACGGTTCTCTGTCTCGTACTCAACGTGTGATGTATTGATTGTGATACCACGTTCTCTTTCTTCGGGAGCCTTATCGATGTTAGCGTAATCGATGAAGTCTGCGCCACCCTTCATAGCGAGTGTCTTTGTGATAGCAGCTGTAAGAGTTGTCTTACCGTGGTCAACGTGGCCGATTGTACCAATGTTAACGTG
>JAXJUF010000079.1:0-34584 GCA_036309185.1 Acutalibacteraceae bacterium | reverse complement strand
TCAACAGCACTGTTTCAGTCATACATATCACCCCCATTCCTTTGGGAGTGCCAACCGCCTCAAACTATTCCCTATAGCCTGACTGTATTATATATTTTTTAATATTTTTTGTCAATTAATCACAGCTTAGTATATTCGTTAACTACATAATGATTTACTCATATTGACAGAATAACAAGAATACTATATAATTAGGCTATAGGGAAAACCGTTAAAAGCGGTTAGCCACAAAAATAATCGTTCAATTAAAATAATCGTCCAACTATTTTGCAGGCAGTCGGGCGATTATTTTTTTATGTATTTTATGACCTCTGAAAGAGCTACCAATAATATAATCAACAGCACTGTTTCAGTCATACATATCACCCCCATTCCTTTGGGAGTGCCAACCGCCTCAAACTATTCCCTATAGCCTGACTGTATTATATATTTTTTAATATTTTTTGTCAATTAATCACACATTAACAAAAGCTGACACCCTCGTTATAAAGATGTCAGCTTTTTTATTATTAAGTATTCAAAATTAGCTCTGAACCTTCAAAAATTCATCCTGCATATAGTCATATACATCCTGTGGCAAATTAGAGAAGGTATAGCACTTATCTAGATATTCCTTAGGTGGGTAGATAAGCTCATTATTTTTTGTTTCCTCATCAAGAAGCTCGTAGGCTGCCTGATTTGGTGTTGAGTAGCCTATATATTCTGCGTTAGCCTTTGCTACCTCTGCCTCTAGCATATAGTTTATAAACTTTTCAGCAAGCTCTTTATTCTGTGTAGTTTTTGGAATACACATTGAATCTATAAACAGGTTAGAGCCTTCCTCTGGCAATGTATAGTCGATATTCTCGTTATTGCTCATCATTATAGCAACATCACCAGCATAATAAGGTGCTAAAGCAGCCTGATCAGTTTCCATTTCTGTAAATACCTGATCCATTACATACTTTTTAAGTATAGGCTTCTGCTCTCTAAGATAAGCTGAAGCTACGTCTATATCCTTTGTTGTTACAGTTGTAGGAGTAATTCCCTTTAGCTTCATAGCAATAGCCATAGCATCTCTTGAGTTGTTGAACATAAGAATGTTACCACTGTATTTTTTGTCCCATAGCACGCTAAAGCTTTTTGGCTTTTCTTTAACCATTGTTTTATTATATGCAAGTGCAACTACACCCCAAGAATATGGTACAGAGTACTCTCCGTTAGGGTCAAAGTCAGTAGTTTTGTAGTCTTCCATAACATTCTTAAAGTTTGGAATATTATCAAAGTTTATCTTCTCTAGCATATCCTCTTCAATAAGCTTACTTATCATATAGTCTGAAGGGATAATTACATCATAGGATGAATTACTTTCTTTTAGCAGATTATACATCTCTTCGTTTGACTCGTAATTAGTGTAATTAACCTTTACATTATATCTTTCTTCAAACTCGGCAATAGTGTCAAGAGTATCGTTTTCACCGATTGAGATATACTCACCCCAGTTAAAAACATTAATTTCTTCTTTTTTCTCTCCACAGCCTGTTAATACCACAGCTGTAGAGCCTGCAATAATTGCACTAAGTAAAACACAAAATATTTTTTTCAATTTTTACTCTCCTTTACTCTGATAATAAAATTATGCCTTTATACCTCTTTCTTTATTAATCTTGCTTTCTCTTATATTAACTATAACAAGAATAGTAATTGTCACAACAAAAAGCAATGTAGAAAGAGCGTTTATTGTTGGTGAAACTCTTCTTTTTAGCATTGTGTATATTTCGATAGGTAATGTCTGGAATTTTGGACCTCTTGTAAAATATGTGATAACAAAATCATCAAGAGAGTATGTAAAAGACATTAGCATACCAGAAACAATACCCGGCATAATTTCAGGCAATACTACCTTAAAGAAAGCCTGCCTTTGATTACAGCCTAAATCCAGTGCAGCCTCATACAGGCTGTTGTCCATTTGTCTTAGCTTTGGCATTACATTTAATATTACATAAGGTGTACAGAAGCTTATGTGTGCAATAAGCACTGTAGCAAAGCCCATTTCAAAATCAAATATATTACCTAAAAATGCAAACAACAGCATAAACGAAACACCTGTAACGATTTCAGGGTTGATTATAGGCATATTTGATACATTGGTAACCAAGCTGCGAACAGGCTTTTTCATATTGTAAATACCAATAGCAGCCATTGTACCAAGTACAGTAGAAATAATAGCAGCAAGCACTGCAACTATTAATGTATTATAAAGAGAGGTCATAATAGAGCTATTATTAAAAAGCTCTACATACCATTTTAAGGTAAAGCCCTTCCATACAGATGTTTTACCATCGTTAAACGAATAAAGAATAAGCACGGCAATGGGAATATATAGAAAAATCATTACCAAGGTTATATATATATTCGAGAAAATCTTACCCTTTTTTCTCATACCACAGCCGCCTCCTCGTCACCAAACTTGTTCATAAATATTATGAACAGCAATATAATTACCATAAGTGCCAAGGATATAGCAGAGCCTACATTTTTATCTCTTTGGAATATGTTCTCTATTACGTCACCAATCATTTTATCCTTTGTACCACCCAGATACTGTGCTACAAGGAATGTACTTGCAGTAGGTACAAAAACCATAGTAATACCACTGATAATACCAGGTATACTAAGAGGGAAAACAACCTTGCTAAATACCTTTATTTTATTTGCACCAAGGTCTTCAGCAGCTTCGATAAGTCTATTATCTATTTTAAGCATTACCGAATGTATAGGCAACACCATAAAAGGCAAGAAGTTATATACCATACCAAGTACAACAGCACCCTGATTACCCAGTAAGGCAACATCAAAGCCAAGTAGCTTTACACCTATATCTATAAGCCCGTCATTCTGCAACAACAAAACCCAAGCATATATTCTTAAGATGAAGTTCATCCACATAGGCAACATTAAAAGCATTGTAAGAACATTACGCTGTTGCTGTTTTGCTCGTGACATTATATAGGCAAGTGGATACGCAATAACAAGGCAAATAGCTGTTGATAAAAAGGCTATCCACAGCGAACGAATAAATACATCCTTATAATAAAGGCTATCAACAAATGATTGTAGCGTAAAGGCTCCTGAAGAGTCGGTAAACGCATAGTAAACCACCATAACAAGTGGAATAATTGTAAAGAAAAGCATCCATATCAAGTAAGGAATTGACGGTGCCTTTGATTTCATTCGTTGTCACCCCCAATTTCTTCTGACTCGGTAAAGTGAGCATTATCAAACCTAAAGCAAATAGGTGCAGTAGTAGCAACCTGTTCGTCCTGCATACTTGTCATAAGCCACTTATGATTTTCTGTTTCCATAATAATCTCGTTATATTCACCCTTGTATATAACTGACTCAATATAAGCCTCTAGCTGACCATTACCGTCACCAGCTATATAAATATCAGATGGTGGTAAAGTTATTTCAAGGATTGTATCCTCTGCGTAGCAATGACCCTCTACTGTTACATTTTCGCCCTCAATTTCAATCTCCATCGAGTTTTCATCAGGGTTACTGCTAATAACCTTAGCCTTGAAAATATTGTTCTCTGTTGGGAACAGCTTATTCATTATATGTATATTGTCAGGTATAAAGCTCATACCAATTTCTTTACCCACTGGCTCACATCTTGTGCTGTGAATAATCCATTGGCAACCCTCACAGTCAACACCCATTTCGTAATGTACACCCTTGAACACTACATTTGTTACTTTACCTACAAGTAAGCCTTTTTCAGGTGCAACTATCTCTATATCCTCAGGACGAATTACAATATCAACAGGCTGGTAAGGCTTAAAGCCCTTATCACTACATTGTATTTCCTTGCCCTGTAAAATTATTCTGTAATCCTCTTTCATAATTCCGTTAAGAATATTAGCCTCTCCTATAAAGTCGGCTACAAAAGCATTTGCAGGCTCGTTATAAATATCAGTAGGTGTACCTATCTGTTCTATTTTACCATTATTCATTACAACAACCCTGTCTGACATTGTAAGTGCCTCTTCCTGATCGTGAGTAACGAAAACAAAGGTTGTTCTTAGCTGATGCTGAAGCTGTTTAAGCTCGATTTGCATATCCTTACGAAGCTTAAGGTCCAACGCACCCAAAGGCTCGTCAAGCAAAAGCACCTTAGGGTCACATACCAAGGCTCTTGCAATAGCAACACGCTGTTGCTGACCACCCGAAAGCTTTGATATAGGACGCTTTTCGTAGCCCTTAAGGTCTACAACTGCAAGCATTTTCTTTACAGCTCTGTCTATTTCTTCTTTAGATTTCTTTTTTAATTTCAATCCAAATGCTATATTTTCATAAACATTCAAATGTGGAAACAAGGCATATTTCTGAAACACCGTATTCACATTACGTTTATTTGGCGGAAGATCATTAATTCTTTTACCCTCAAAATATACATCTCCACCGTCAGGCTCTAAAAAGCCTCCGATAATTCTTAGCGTAGTAGTTTTACCACAACCACTAGGCCCCAAAAGTGTTATAAACTCTCTGTCCTTTATATCAAGGTTAATTTTATCAAGAATAACCTCATCATCAAATATAACCTCAATATTTTTTAGAGATACGACAGTATTCTCACTCAATTTATGCACCCCCAGATAGATATATATCAAAAATACAATAATTTGACATTTTACAGTATATCTATAAAAGTACCATTTTGTCAATGTTTTTTCAAAATAAGAAAAAATATTTTAATTTCATTCCCTCACTAGCTCCTATCTACTATCGCCGATAAGAGTATATTGACATTTCTGGTACAAAAATTTATAATTTATAAAAACAGCTTAAAAATGAGGTAAAATTTATGAAAAGTAAAAGAATTTTCTTATCCTTGTTGCTTATAGCAAGCACTATTACCTTTACTGCCTGTAGCCAAAGCACACCAGAGGCTGAAGCTTCAACCACAGAGTCAATAGAAAGCATAGCAACTTTACCCGATGAATTTGCAACTGCTAATAATAAATTCGCTCGTATGGAACAGGTAGACGATGCATTATCTGAGCTATGCCAGGATAAAGAATTTAAAAAAGCCGACGATGACAAGCAGGCTGAATTAGCACTGAAGCTTTTAAAAGAGCTTGAAAGCAAAGGTCTTATCAAAAAAGATTCTATAAGCTATGACAAAAACGGACTGAATATAAGCTTTGACTATATAGACGGCGTTGGTGGTGGCTTTATGTTACGAGAATTTGATAGTAGATTTAATTAGGGATTGTTAAAAAGCACCACTCGCATTTAATCAGCGAGTGGTGCTTTCTTGCTTTTATTTATTGATTATTTTGATAATCTCTTTTTTCTGAATGTAAGAATTGCACTTGTTACTACACCTAAAGCTATAGCTAGAGCAAAAACATTTGCACCGTTACCTGTTGCAACAGTACCCTTACCTGTTGTTTGAGCTGTTGTTGCCTGAGCTGTTGTTGCCTGTGTAGCAGTTGTATTCTGAGTTGCTGTCTGCTCAGCCTTAGTAGCAGGCTCTGTAGCAACTACCTCTGTTGGCTCTTCTGAATCCTCTGGCATTGGTGGATCTGGATTATCACTTAGATCACTATAGATATCCTCTTTAAGATGCTTTACATTTTCAGCTGTAAAAGTAAATGAACCTTTTGGCATTATAAAAAATGTACCTAGCTTATCTGTATTAACTGAATAGCTTCCGTCTACATAATCAGCTTCCATAACTGGATAAATATCCTCAACAAGGCTATTTATCATATCAGCAATTTCTTCATCAGACTTTGTAGGCTTCCATAATTCATTTTCTATTTTCTCATAAGCCTCTTCCTGACTAGCTGTAAAATCTATAGAATCTGTGATATATCTTACCTCGCAGTCTTCAATTTCGCATGGTAATGTAACAGTAAGATTACTTTCTGCTTTAATTATATCAAGGTTTCTCAACAAATTAACTTCATAAGCAGTCATTCGTCCGTATTCCTCAAAGTCCTCTTCATATAGTGGAACCATAATAACATCGTAATCTAAATTCAACAAGCCACCAAATCTATCTTTAGCTTCTCTAACTCCTAGCTTGCTATTTGTTCTAATCATACCAGATACGGTTACACCTGTTTTCTCGTGTACCAGGCTCTGCTCTACAAGCTCGCCCTCACCCTCTGCTAAAGGCTCGCTATAGATACTGTAATTACCAAGCTCTACTAACTGCACTTTATAATAGCCATCCACATATTCAGTCTCTAGCTGTAAAGGCTTTTCTGACCAAACATTCATAAACATAATAGAGCAATCTTCGTCCTCATAAGGAATATATGCTGTTACAGGATTCTCTTTGAAATTTACACTTGAATAAGAATTTGGAGCATCATAAACATCAATATAAAAGCTCTTTAAAGCTAATCCGTAACCATACTCCTCATCAATAGCAGTGTCATCAACAACATAAACATTTTCGCTATTTAATTCTATACTGCTACTCTCAAACTTAATGCCTGTTGTTTTATCTACATAGGTACTTAATGTAGCGTCTTCTGTAACAACAGTGCTATTCTCTGTAGCAACCTCAACAGCAGATGTGCTTACAGCACCCATTCCAGCTACTAGCATAGTAGACATAATAACAGGTAATGCTTTTTTACCAATTCTTTTTAACATAAAAAATAACCTCCTAGCATTACAGGTAGTTTAAAATAATTCTAGGTTTAAACAGACATTCCAAATAATATTAAAATAAGTCATATCAAAAATTATATCAATGAAATATCCATTATTCAAATTATACCTAGCAAATACTACCTATAAAAATCAAGTTAGGCTATTATACTCCTTGTATTTTATCTTGTCAATCAATTTTTTGTTAACACACATTAATTTTAACATAATTAAACAATATATTTACTATGTTCATAACAAATAATATTCAAGCTAATAGTTATACTAATAATAAAAACCACCTGCGTTTAAATTGTGCAGGTGGTTTATATGTTTTATTTAATTATCTTGATAGTCTCTTTTTTCTGAATGTAGCAATTGTAGCTGTAGCAGCACCTAATACCATTAGAAGAGCTGGTACATTTCTGCTGTCGCCTGTATCAACTGAAGACTTACCATCTGTGCTTGAAGCCTGTGTTGCAGCCTGTGTTGCAGCCTGAGTTGGAGCCTGTGTAGGAGCCTGTGTAGGAGCCTGAGTTGGTGCCTGTGTAGGTGCCTGTGTTGGAGCCTGTGTAGGTGCCTCTGTTGGATTTTCAATCTCAAGCTTTTCCATTTCCTCTCTCATAACCTGTACATCGTCAGCTGTTACATAGAAAGAATTTTCTGGTACTACAAGGAATAAACCAAGGCTTTCGCTGTTAACAACATACTTGCCATCAGTATATTCAGCAGTTAATTTAGTAAATAGTGTATCTATTAGCTTGTTAACATCTTCAGCAATCTGCTCGTTTGTCTTTGTTTTGAATGCTTCCTCTGATAGAACATCTGCATATTCCTCTAGCTCAGAGAAATCACCTTCCTGAACCTTATCAGACAAAATATCCATATTTCTTACTTCGTAGCCCTCAAGCTCACTAGGTAGAGAAACAGTTAGCTCGCCATCTGTTTTTGCTAAAAATAGGTTTCTTACAGGGTAAACAATATATCCATCTACGTTCTTTAGAACATCTAAAGCCTCAGTATCAAGCTCAAATTCAGCACCCTGCTCTGAAGCCATATCTTTAAGCATATCAATTAGATCTTCAAGAACCTTTACAACATCTACAACAGCTAACATACTGTCAGTTTCAATCATACCAGATACGCTGATACCTGTTGTCTCGTCAGTTAATGTCTGCTCGATCATATCGCTTATGCCATCAACAAAGTAATAGTCACAAAGAACATAATCACCATTACCGAAAAGCTCTACCTTATAGTAACCGTCAACATATTCTGCAGATATTGCATAAGTATCTTCTATCTCAGTAGATATATATCCAACCTTATAGCCTTCAGTCTCGCAAGGGATATAAGCTGTAACACGATTTTCTTTTAAATCAAGTAGCTCATAATCCTTTGTGTAGATATTAATCTCGTAAGCCTTTTCAAACAAGCCTGGTACATATTCAGCCATCAAGCTATTGTCAAAAGTCATAACTGTTACATCGCTAAAATTCAATGTATCGCTTTCTAGCTTAATACCTGTAATTTCATCAACATATGTACTTTTTGTACTTTGAGACTCAACAGTGCTCTCCTCTGTAGCTACCTCAACAGCAGATGTGCTTACAGCAACCATATTTGATACTAGCATAGTAGCCATAATAATTGGTAGCATTTTTTTGCCTAACTTTTTAAACATAAGAAATACCTCCTAATACTTTATAGTAAACTTCCTCTTTTACTATAACAAAATTTTACAGATATATTATACTCCTGCTAATACCTTTTGTCAAACGATACTTTTGTCAAACGATAATAATATGTAAAGAAATATACATTAAGGTTGCATAGTATTACCCACAAGTCCTATCTATAAATATAGATAAAACATTAATCCTACATAGATTATCTAACTTATATCCTCTATTTCCAAATTCTTTAGTTGACGAATTATTCAGAATGTATTAAAATATAAGGGTATTGTTTTTACAGTAATCAGTATTTCCGGAGGTTAAAACTATGGGTGGATTTTTTGCAGTTGCGTCAAAGGAGTCTTGTGTTCTTGATTTGTTTTATGGAACAGACTATCATTCTCATTTAGGTACAAGAAGAGGTGGTATGGCTGTTTATGGCAAGGACGGCTTCAATCGTTCGATTCATAATATTCAGAACTCTCCTTTCCGTACTAAATTTGAAAATGATGTAGAAAACGATCTTAAGGGTAACCTTGGTATAGGCTGTATTTCAGACTTTGAGCCTCAGCCACTTCTTGTTCATTCTCATTTAGGTAGCTTTTCAATAACAACAGTTGGAAAGATTAATAATCCGGACGAGCTGGTTAAAGAATGTTTTCAGTCAGGACATACTCATTTTCTTGAAATGAGTGGTGGTTCAATAAACCCTACTGAGATAACAGCTGCACTTATTAATCAGAAATCAACTATTGTTGAGGGCTTGCAATTTGCTCAAGAGAAGATTGAAGGCTCTATGACTATACTTATACTTACCGAAGAGGGTATTTACGCTGCCCGTGACAGACTGGGACGTACCCCTGTTATTATAGGTAAAAAAGAAAATGCATATTGTGCTTCTTTTGAAAGCTTTGCTTATCTTAACCTTGGATACGAGGATTACAAGGAGCTTGGTCCTGCCGAAATAGTGTATATGACACCTGACGGTGTTGAAACAGTAAGCCCTGCTAGAAAGGAAATGAAAATTTGCTCATTCCTATGGGTTTACTACGGATATCCTACATCCTGCTACGAGGGTGTAAACGTTGAACAGATGCGTTATGAGTGTGGTAAGCTTCTTGCGCGCAGAGATGATGTATCTCCTGATATTGTTGCTGGTGTTCCTGATTCGGGTATCCCACACGCAATAGGCTATTCTAACGAAACAAAAATTCCGTTTACACGTCCATTTATCAAATATACTCCAACATGGCCTCGTTCATTTATGCCTACAAGCCAAGCTCAAAGAAGTATGATTGCTCATATGAAGCTTATTCCTGTTCAAAGCTTAATTAAGGATAAAAAGCTTCTGCTTATAGATGACTCTATTGTAAGAGGTACACAGCTAAGAGAAACAACAGAATTTCTTTACAAAAGTGGAGCTAAGGAGGTTCATATTCGTCCAGCCTGCCCTCCTATTATGTTTGGTTGTAAATACCTTAACTTCTCTCGTTCAAAATCAGAGCTTGATTTGATTACACGCAGAATTATTCAAAAGCGTGAGGGTGATAACGCAAAAAATATGCTATCTGATTACGCTGACCCAACAAGTCAGAATTATAAAGAAATGCTCGAGGAAATCCGTAAGGAGCTTAACTTCACTTCTTTAAGATATCACCGTCTTGATGATATGATTGAGTCAATAGGTATTGAGCCTTGCAAGCTATGCACATATTGCTGGAATGGTAAGGAATAAATTTAAAATTCAAATAGAAAAGAAACCACATACAAACATCACTATAAATGATTATTTGTATGTGGTTTTGTTATAATATTCTGATTTTTTCTAAGCATAAAATTCAAAAACAGATTTATTCTTGACTAATACACTTTTTAAGTTTAGAATAATTACTATAATTTGATACTTATTTATGACAGTAACATCAATAAATTAAGGAGTTTTTAATATGAGCATTGAATTTGTAAAAGTAGACGGTGGCGTATGTGCCGCAAAGGGTTTTTCTGCAAACGGATTAAACTGTGGAATTAACCCAAACAAAGCTAAAAACGACCTATGCCTTATATACAGCGACAAGCCTTGTAACACAGCAGCTGTATATACAAAAAACAAGGTTAAGGGTGCCCCTATTATTGTAACAAAGAAAAATTTAGAAAAAACAGGTGGTATATCACAGGCTGTAATCGCTAATTCAAAAAATGCCAACACCTGCAACGCAGATGGCGAGGAAAAGGCTACAAGAATGTGTCAGCTTACAGCTGACGCTCTAAATCTAAAGCCAGAAGAGATTATTGTAGCTTCAACAGGTGTTATCGGTGAAATTTTACCTATTGAGCCTATTGAAAATCATATAAAAGAGCTTGCAGACGGTCTTTCATACACAGGTAACGAAAAGGCTGCAACAGCTATTATGACAACTGACACTGTAAAAAAAGAGGTTGCTGTGCAGTTTGAGCTTAACGGTATAAAATGCACTGTTGGTGGTATGGCTAAGGGTAGTGGTATGATTCACCCTAATATGGCTACAACACTAAATTTTGTTACAACCGACCTTGCTATTTCAACTGAGCTTCTACAAAAGGCATTAAGCGAGATTGTAAAGGTTACATACAACTGTTTAAGCATTGACGGTGACACCTCAACAAATGATATGATTTCTGTAATGGCTAACGGTATGGCTGAAAATGCAGAAATAACAGAAGAAAACGCAGACTATGAGGTATTCAAAAAGGCTCTTTACGAGGTTCTTATGAATATGACAAAAATGCTTGCTAAAGACGGCGAGGGTGCAACAAGAATGATTGAATGTACCTGTGCAGGCTCACCAGACCTTGATACTGCTATTATCGTAGCAAAAAGCGTTATACATTCACCACTGTTTAAATGTGCAATTTTCGGCAGTGATGCAAACTGGGGACGTATTTTATGTGCAATAGGCTATGCAGAGGCTGACTTTGACATAACAAAGGTAGATGTTGATATACGTTCAGCTAAAGGCACAATAGCAGTATGCCGTAATGGTTCTGGTGTAAAATTCTCAGAGGATGAGGCTAAAACAATCTTACTTGAAGATGAAATTTATGTTGATATAAACCTAAATTCAGGCACAGCCACAGCTAAAGCGTGGGGTTGCGACCTTACTTATGATTATGTAAAAATAAACGGAGATTATAGATCTTAATTTTTAAACCCCAAGAGTTCGACTTTTTTGACCCGAACCCTTGGGGTTTATGTTGTTATTTAATTTATAAAATTCAAAACATTATAGTAAATCAGCAATATCCAAAACAAGTCTTTCAGTTTTTTCCCAGCCAAGGCAAGGATCTGTTATTGATTTTCCGTAAATAGATTCACCTATTTTTTGTGCACCATCTTCGATATAGCTTTCAATCATAAAGCCCTTTACAAGCTTTTTAACGTCAGCATCGTGACGACAGCTATGCAAAACCTCTTTAGCTATTCTTATTTGCTCAAGATATTTCTTACCTGAGTTAGAGTGGTTTGTATCAATAATTACAGCAGGGTTTAAAAGGTCTGCTTTAGAATAAGCCTCACATAAATGAACAAGGTCTTCATAGTGGTAATTTGGCTGTGGCTGACCGTGTTTATTTACGTAACCACGAAGTATAGCGTGAGCACAAGGGTTGCCCTGTGAGTGAACCTCCCAGCCACGGTATATAAATGTGTGCTTGTGCTGTGCTGCTGTAATGGAATTCATCATAACAGAGATATCTCCACTGGTAGGGTTTTTCATACCTACAGGAATATCAAGACCACTTGCTGTAAGTCTGTGTTGCTGATTTTCTACAGAACGAGCACCAACAGCTACATATGCTAATACATCATTAAGATATCTATGATTTTCAGGATAAAGCATTTCGTCAGCACAGGAAAAGCCTGTTTCTTTTAGTGCACGAATATGCAAGTTTCTTATAGCAACTATACCCTTTTGCATATCAGGCTTTTCGTTAGGGTTAGGCTGATGAAGCATACCCTTGTATCCGTCACCTGTTGTTCTTGGTTTGTTTGTATATATACGAGGAATTATAAAAATCTTGTCGCTTACCTTATCCTGTAGCACACGCAAACGAGAGATATAGTCAATTACGCTTTCTTCATTATCAGCAGAGCAAGGCCCTATAACAAGAATAAATTTATCAGATTTACCTGTAAATATATCTTTTATTTCAACTGCTCTATCCTTAACAATTTTAGTCATATCAGCAGATAATGGATATTGCTCCTTAATTTCCTTTGGAATAGTAAGCTTTCTTTCAAAAATCATATTCATAATAAATTTCCTCTTTTCTCTGCAATATTATGATTAATTATAATATAATTCTAATATTTTAATTTATATATTGTTCGTATACATACCATTTACATACGATTTATAAAATTTACCTATCAGTTATAATAATCAATACAGCTATTATACACCTATAGACATTTTTTGCAAGGGTATTATAACCATATAATCGCTATAAAAACAAAATCCACAGCTAGTACAGATTGTAGTAGCTGTGGAGTAATACTAAATACCATTTAAAATTCGCTCGAAATGATTTCTGTATTTTAAATGGTGTTTAGTATAAATATTACGCACATATATTTTCATTAATAAGATGTTTAAAATCGGAAACTATTTCTTCTCTAAGTTCAGGTTCGTAATAGAAATGTCCTGAATTATCAAATACCTTACAACACACATTATGATTATCCATAAAATACTGCCTTGATTTTAAAGATACAGCCTCATCTTGCTTCCCAAAAAATGCGTAACATGGTATTTTAAAATTATTCACTATAGTTCTGCATTGTTTACAAAGCTCTAGAAGTTCAACCACCTGTGGTATACACCACAAATATCTCCATAACCATGGTTCCATTTTAACACTTATGCCATTATATGTAGCCAATTCAACAGGATTATTCATATTTAACTTTCCAAATGCCATTTTTAAATAACGCATAACTACAGCAGGCTTTACTGCCACTTCAAGAGGAGTATTTAATAAAATCATTCCCTTTATTTGTGGGTACTTATCTACCAGCCTCATTGTAAGCAAAGTACCCATAGAATATCCTACTATAATTATAGAATTATGCTGTTGTGATAGGCTCTCCAGACAATTCTCTACCTGTTGCTTCCATTTTGTCATTGAGGTTTTTGAAAAATCTTTTATACTGCCACCATGTCCATCAAGAAGAATATTACATACAGACCAATCACTAGGAATAAAAGGTATTAGCCAATCGAAATGTCTTGGTGAGTTTGCAATACCATGAACCATTAAAACTGCACAATCTGCATTTTCATTTATTTTTATATATTCGTTGTAGTTCATAATACCTCCAAAAGCGTCTTAATGATTATTATGTTAAAAAGATTTTAAATTTATTGTTCGTGAAAAAATTGCATACAAACTCAAATTTTATACTCTTTCATTTCTAAACAGTGGATAAGATTTTCGAGCAGATTTTTTATCTGACGAATAGCATACCACAGCAAGGCTGACGCCTTGCGAGGACAGGCTATGAAGTCAGGTGAAAAATATGCCGAAAAGATGTCTACTTGTTAGAGATGAAAGAGTATTAGTTTAATTTTCGCAACTATATTCATTTTACCAAATAGTTCAAGAAAAATCTACACCTAAAACCCAATCAAATTAATTATAGCTTTTTGTTGAAAATTTGTCGCTTTTTGTCTGTAATACTTGTAGAAGGTGTCATTTTTGTGTTTATACTAATACTAATACCTGTTTAAACACTAGATATCTTTCCAGCAGAATTTACTCAGCACTTCGTCCTTCTCCTTGACAAGCGTCAGCTTGCCTGCGTCGTCGTCCTCGTTCTGAGCAAATTCTGCTTGACAATCTATTTCTAGCGTTCAAACAGGTATTAGTATAAACTCTGATAAAAAAGCCACAGCTAAAGCGATTTTGCATTAACTGTGGCTGATTTTATTTTGTAAAGCTAATTTTTAAAAATCTAATTTTAAAAGCTTAAAATTATTCTTCAATCAAGCTCTTACCTGACATTTCAGCAGGCTGTGGTAGGTTCATCATCTGAAGCATTGTTGGTGCAATGTCTGCAAGTGTGCCACCCTCTGCCTTTAGCTTACAGTCGTAACCAACTACGCACAAAGGAACAAGGTTTGTTGTGTGTGCTGTAAATGGAGAACCGTCTTCTTCTAGCATTTTGTCAGCATTACCGTGGTCAGCTGTAATAACTGCTATACCGTTCATTTCCTTTATAGCATCTACTACCTTACCAACGCACTCATCAACAGTTTCAACAGCCTTAACAGCAGCCTCAAATACACCTGTGTGACCTACCATATCACAGTTTGCAAAGTTAAGAATAATAGCGTCGTACTTACCACTCTTAATATTCTCAACAACCTTTTCGCAAACCTCTGGTGCACTCATCTCTGGCTGCATATCATAGGTAGCAACCTTTGGTGAAGCAACAAGTACTCTGTCTTCGCCCTCGTATGGAGCTTCTACACCACCGTTGAAGAAGAATGTTACATGAGCATACTTCTCTGTTTCTGCAATTCTTAGCTGAGTTTTGCCCTGTGAAGCAAGGTACTGACCAAATGTATTGTCTAGTGACTGTGGCTTGAATGCGATTTCTACATTTGGCATTGTAGCATCGTACTCTGTCATACAAACAAACTTAACAGGAACCATTCCGTTCTTTCTTTCAAAGCCAGCAAATTCAGAATCAACAAATGTTCTTGTGATTTCTCTAGCTCTGTCTGGACGGAAGTTCATAAATACAACTGAGTCGTTAGCCTTAATAGGCTCTGCACCGTCAATAACAGTAGGAATAACAAACTCGTCTGTTACACCGTCAGCATATGAGTTTTCCATAGCCTTTGTAGCACAGCAAGCCTTGTTGCCCTCGCCGTAAACCATAGCAGCATATGCCTTTTCTACTCTATCCCAGTTGTTATCTCTATCCATTGCGTAGTAACGTCCCTCGATAGTAGCAATCTGACCAACGCCGATTTCTTCCATCTTTGCAACGCACTCGTCAACAAAGTCTTTACCACTTGATGGTGGAACATCTCTACCGTCCATAAATGCGTGTACAAATACCTTTTCTACACCCTGCTTCTTAGCCATTTCTAGCAAAGCGTAAAGGTGACCGTTAAAGCTGTGTACACCACCGTTTGAAAGCAAGCCCATAATGTGAAGTGCTGAATTGTTTGTCTTAACATTATCCATAGCAGAAAGCAGAACCTCGTTTTTGTCAAACTCGTTATCTGCAATAGCCTTTGTAATTCTTGTTAAGTCCTGATATACAATTCTACCGGCACCCATATTTGTATGGCCTACCTCACTGTTACCCATCTGTCCGTCAGGTAGTCCTACTGACATACCTGATGCACCGATTGTTGTATATGGATTTTCAGCAAAAATCTTGTCAAGGTTTGGAGTATTTGCTGATGATACTGCGTTATCGTTACCACTTGGAGCGATACCGTAGCCGTCCATAATAACTAATATTGTAGGTTTTTTCATTTCTATTTCTCCTTAAACTTGAGCCTTAATATAATCCATTGTAAAAGCAGGGATAAGCTTTAAGCCCTCTTCTGCAAGAATATCAGTAGCCTTGTCTGCTCTTTGAATTACACAAAGAACTGTGTCAACAATAGCACCTCTTTTTCTTAGCTCTCTAACACCGTCGATGATAGCACCACCAGTTGTAACAACGTCCTCTATGATAAGAACTCTCTTACCCTCAACGTCTGCACCCTCTGCAAGCTTGCAGGTACCGTACTCTTTAGCCTTCTTTCTTACAAAAGCAGCCTGCATACCTGTGTTAAGTGAAATTGCTGTAACAACAGGAATACCACCCATCTCAAGACCAGCGATAACCTCTGTATCCTCTGGGATAAGTGTTGACATAATCTTTGCAATCTCGTTTAGTACCTCTGGGTTAGCCTCGAAAAGATATTTGTCAAAATACTCGTTAGAAATCTGACCTGATCTTAGTAGAAACTCACCTGTAATATGTGATAGCTCGTAAATTCTCTTAGCTACTTGCTCTTTAGTCATTTTAAATTCACTCCGTTTTAATTATTTGCTTGCTGCCTTTACAATAGCTGCGAACTTCTCTGCTACTAGAGAAGCACCACCGATTAGACCACCGTCTACATCCTCTTTGCTTAGTAGCTCATCAGCGTTAGCGTCGTTCATAGAACCACCATACTGAATTGTCATAGCATCAGCAGCGTCCTTATCATATACATCAGCGATAACTGCACGAATAGCAGCACAAACCTCGTTAGCCTGATCAGCTGTAGCAGTTTTACCTGTACCAATAGCCCAAACTGGCTCGTAAGCGATAATAACCTTGCTTAGCTCCTCTTTAGCTACACCAGCTAGAGCAATCTTTGTCTGCATAGCAACAAGCTCGTTTGTAATGCCGAACTCTCTATCCTCTAGCATTTCGCCAACGCATAGGATAACTGTTAGACCCTCGTTAAGAGCAGCTCTTACTCTCTTATTTACAGTAACATCTGTTTCACCAAAGTACTGTCTTCTCTCGCTGTGGCCAATGATAACATACTCAAGACCCATAGCAGCAAGCATTTTTGCAGAAATTTCGCCTGTGAAAGCACCACTCTCTGCCCAGTGACAGTTTTCAGCACCGATTTTAATGTTTGTACCCTTTGTAGCCTCTAAAGCTGTGCATAGGTCAACGTATGGTACGCAAGCGATAACATCACAGTCAGCATCCTTTACTAGTGGAGCGATTTCTTCTAGAAGAGCCTTAGCCTCCTGTGGTGTTTTATTCATTTTCCAGTTACCAGCAATAACTGCTTTTCTTAGTTGCTTGTTCATTTTTAAAACTTCCTTTCAGATGTAATTTCTATAATAAGCATTATCTGCCTTGATTATGTGGATTAACAGGCTGATAATTTTGGTTTTGTGTAGCTTGATTATTTTGCACCTGTGGTGGCATATTTGGATTACTGTAAGGCATTGCCTGTGGTGGCATATTTAGATTACCGTAAGGTGTTGCTTGTGGTAGTATATTAGGATTGTAATATATTATTTCCTGACTTTGCTGCAATGGCTGAGCCTGCAACATCATAAGAATATGCTCTACCTTGGATTTCAGCATAGACTTAGGTATACAACCAAAAAATCCGTCAAGTCCCATTTCTCCCACATATACTCCAGGTAACAAAGCAAATTTTATCCACGCTTCAATAATATAAACATTATTTTGATAATTAAGCTTTATGAACTGTGGTGCTACTAATAAACCAACACCCTTTTTCCAGTAATTTTCGCCATTTTCTGTTTTCATCTCAAAGCCTTCACTTATAAGATAAGACGCAAAACAATCATTTACCTGTTGTGGTGGACAAGGAGTAACAAAGCTCATAGTATATCTTGACATATTATCTCCTTTGTAAAGCTATGAAATATATTTTTAATAAAATTAATATATTATAGCTAAATCCTAGCAACAAGGGCGGAAAATTTCCGCCCTCATATTTTTATTCACAATCAATTACTTCGCAATTGGTTGTACTATTTTTGTTAAATTATTTATCTGCAATAGCAGCAATACCTGGTAGAACCTTACCCTCAAGATACTCAAGAGAAGCACCGCCACCTGTTGAAATGTGGCTCATCTTGTCAGCAAAGCCTAGAGTTGTAACAGCAGCAGCAGAGTCACCACCACCGATAATTGTTGTAGCATCTGTTTCTGCAAGAGCCTCTGCTACAGCGATTGTACCAGCTGCAAGTGTTGGGTTCTCAGATACACCCATAGGGCCATTCCATACAACTGTTTTAGCTGACTTAACAGCGTTAGCAAATAGCTCACGAGTCTTTGTACCGATGTCAAGACCCTCTTTGTCTGCTGGTAGGTTTGTAGCGTCGTGAACCTCAACCTCTAGTGGAGCGTCAATTGGATCAGGGAAACCATCAGCAACTGTTGTGTCGATTGGTAGTAATAGAGTCTTGCCTAGCTCCTCAGCCTTAGCCATCATCTCTTTACAGTAATCAATCTTGCTGTCATCTGTAAGTGACTTACCAACCTCGTAGCCCTTAGCCTTGAAGAATGTATAAGCCATACCACCACCAATGATAAGTGTATCGCACTTCTCAAGTAGGTTAGAAATAACGTTTAGCTTGTCTGCAACCTTAGCACCACCAAGAATAGCAACAAATGGTCTTTCTGGCTGCTCTACAGCATTACCAAGATAGTTGATTTCCTTCTGCATTAAGTAACCAACAGCTGTTTCCTTAACATACTCTGTAACACCAACTGTTGAGCAGTGTGCTCTATGAGCTGAACCGAAAGCGTCCATTACAAATACATCAGCTAGAGAAGCAAGCTCTTTGCTGAAATCTTCAACGTTCTTTGTCTCTTCCTTACGGAAACGAGTGTTCTGTAGAAGAACAACATCGCCATCATTCATAGCCTCTACAGCCTTTTTAGCATTCTCGCCAACAACCTCGTCATCGTTAGCAAATACTACCTCTTTACCTAGTAGCTCGCTTAGTCTTACTGCAACTGGAGCAAGTGAGAACTTCTCCTCTGGACCATTCTTTGGCTTACCAAGGTGTGAGCAAAGTACAACCTTACCACCATCGTTAATAAGCTTCTGAATTGTAGGCAAAGCAGCTGTAATTCTGTTATCGTTTGTGATAACGCCCTCTTTTAGAGGTACATTAAAATCGCAACGAACAAGAACTCTTTTGCCTTTTACGTTAATGTCATCTACTGTAACTTTGTCTAGAAAACCCATTCTAAAAACATCCTTTCAAATATATTTAGTCGTATCCGAAAACTCAAAGCAACTGTCTATTTCTACTAATACGGGCAATTTCTCCGTTTTTTACTTAAACTTGCCTCGTATTAGCGAAATATTCAGTCGTTTTTCTGTTTTCAGATACTTCCTTAAGTCTGTCAACTGTTTTTTCAGTTGGGTTAAAGCAACTTAATACAAATACATTTTATAATAAAATGCCTTATTTTTCAATACTTAGCAGATTTTATTTGCGTTATTTCTTCAAAAATGATAATTTCAATATTATTCTGCGTCCCAGCTATAATCTCTTAAACTACCTTTACATAAAAGCTGTGGATAATCCCACTGTCTTAATGTTTCGTAAACAGCAATAGCAACAGAATTTGACAGATTAAGGCTTCTTGCCTCGTCTATCATAGGAATACGTACTGTTGTTTCGGGATTATTATGCAAAAGCTCCTCTGGTAAACCCTTAGTTTCTCTGCCAAATAGCAGATATGCACCATCGGGGTACTTTACATCTGAGTGTATATGCTGTGCTTTTGTGGAAAAATAGTAATATGGGCCGTCTGTTTTTGCAAAAAAATCCTGTATATTGTCATAAACAGAAATATCCACTAAGTCCCAGTAGTCAAGCCCTGCACGCTTTACAGCCTTTTCGCTTATACTAAAGCCCAGTGGACGAACAAGGTGAAGTCTGGCACCTGTTGCAGCACAGGTGCGTGCAATATTGCCTGTATTTTGTGGAATTTCAGGCTCAACAAGAACAATATTAAGTTCTGCCATAATTTTATAATTTCCTTTCTCTGATAAATTATTAAAAGCCGTACAAAATAATAAAAGGAAGTGAATTATCATCAGTAGCGAGCTTTATCTTATAAAAAATCTTCTGTCTATTTTCACTTTGTATAGGAGGTGTGAAAAGGTGACAAAAAACACAATGAGCGTTGCAAAGGGTGTTGCTACCATTGTTGCAACTGGTGTTGTAGTTGGATATGTAAGCAACAAAATAATGCAGAAAAATCCAAAAACAGTAAAACGCAAGGCAACCGACGCAATGAACGCAGTAAGCCAAATTGCAAGCGATATTTCATACTTGCTTAAATAATTCAAATTTTAAAAATGCAGAAAAGCAAATTTCACCTTGCCTTTCTGCATTAATTTTATCACTATTTTGTTGTAATAGCAAATTTATAGTAGAGTTTCTTTTTTATAAGCTTTATCGCTAAATTTAAAATTAGCAACAAATTAAATTATTTAAGAATAATTTTTTGCATAAGAATAGCATCTAATACTGTAATCTCGTTGTCACCATTTAAATCAGCAACTGCAAGCTTTTCAGCTGTTAATTCTACATCATCAACGGTATATTTAAGCACATAAATAACATCAATAATAGAAACCTCACCGTCACCATTTACGTCGCCTCGTACTGATGGCACATAGTTGTAATGAATAGTTGCATTTGTAAGACAATCATTGCCATACATTTTTTCAATCAAATCCCACTCGGCTTTACTACCTGTGTAATATACATCACTTAGGCTAGAGCAATAACTAAATGCAGAATAATTAATATAGGTAACACTATCTGGTATTGTTATAGTGGTTAAATTACTACAGCCAGAAAATACACTACCGTTAATAGTGGTAACACTATTTGAAATTGTTGCATTGGTTAACTTGCTACAATCAGAAAATGCATAATGACCAAGATATTTAACACTGTTTGGAATTGCTATGCTGGTTAAACTGTTACAATCAGAAAATGCTTGATCACCGATAGAGGTAACACTGTCTGGAATTTTTACGCTGGTTAGATTATTACAATTGTCAAATGCACTATAAGCAATAGAAGTTACACTGTCAGGAATGGTATAGCTTCCTGCTCTTCCATTTGGATAGCAAAGTAATTCGGATTGTTTTTTATTAAACAACACACCATCTATTGAAGAAAACTTAGTATTATCCTTTGAAACCTCTATATTGTTTAAACCACTGCAACCAACAAGTGCAAGCTCACCAATATAAGTAACGCTGGCTGGTATTGTTATATCGGTTAAGCTACTACAAGCTCCAAACGCACGGCTCTCAATAGTATCAACACCATCTGAAATTGTTATATCAGTTAAAGCAGAACAATAATAAAATGCATAGCCCTCAATAGTATCAACACTACTTGGTATTGTTATATCGGCTAAGCTATAGCATTTATAAAATGTATACTCTTTAATATCAGTAATACCATCTGGAAGTGTTATATAGGCTAGACTCTCACACTCATTAAATGCATAACTTTCAATAGTAGTAACATCGTTTGGAATTACTATATAGGTTAAACTAGTGCAATAATTAAATGCGTAACTTTTAATAGTAGTAACACTGTCTGGAATTACTATGCCGGTTAAAGCTATACAACCACTAAATACACCATCATTAATAGCAGTAACACTGTTTGGAATTGTTATGTTAGTTAGACCACTACACCAATTAAACGCATAGCTTTCAATAGCAGTAACGCTGTTTGGAATTGTTATATTGGTTAAACTATCACACCCACTAAATGCATAAGCACCAATAGTAGTAACGCTGTTTGGAACGACATATTTATCTGATGATTTTCCTGCAGGATAGCAAATCAATTCAGACTTTGTTTTGTTAAACAACACGCCATCTAACAGAGAAAAGTTCATATTATTTGATGAAATTTTTATATTAGTTAGCTTATCACAATCAGCTAACGCACCGTCACCAATAGTAGTAACACTGTTTGGAATTGTTATATCAGTTAAAGAATCACAAGAATCAAACGCAAACTCGCCAATAGTAGTAACACCGTTTTGGAGCATTATATTACTTATTTTATCACTATAAGCAAACGCTTTCTCTCCAATAGTGTTAACACTACCTGGGATTGTTACATTAGTTAAAGAATCACAATTTTCAAACGCACTCTCGCCAATAGTAGTAACACTGTTTGGGATTGTTATATTAGTTAAAGATTTGCAATAACGAAATGCATAAGCTCCAATAGTAGTAACACTATTTGGAATTGTTACGCTTGTTAATTCATCATAAAATGCAAATGTAGAATATAGCTCCAATACAGGTAGACCATTTATAGAGCTTGGTATTTCAACCTCAGTCATACTTCTGTCATAGCCTGTAATTTTGTAACCTGTTCCGTCTTTTGTTAGCTCGTATGTCCAGCTACCATATTCATCTGTATATGTAGCATCACTTGCTACTATACTTGTTGTTGCAGCTGACGCACTTAAAGGAATTGAAGCTGTAGCTCCTAAAAGCATTGCACCTGTTAATAAAACTGAAACTATTTTTTTCATTTTCTGTCCTCCTAATTTTTGTATAATTTTATCAAAATATTAATGCTACATTAGTGATATTGCATATTAAACATCTTTTTTTAACACTAATCTATTAATTAATTTTAACACATATTCGCAGTTTGTCAACATTATTTGTTCTAATCACCATAATCTTCGTACAAACAAGCACGTGAACATCAAAAAAATATGTCGAAACATCACAAAATAGATGTTTCGACATAGCTCTCAAATGTTACCTGTTTTTACGTAATTGTTCCTCCACCAACTACATACTCACCGTCATAAAATACTACGGCTTGTCCTTTTGTAATGGCTCTTTGGTTTTGCTCAAACTCTACAACAACCTTGTCATCACTTATAGGGTGAATTATAGCTGTAGCTTCCTTTTGGCTGTAGCGTGTTTTGGCTGTAACCTTTATGTCTGAGGTCGGCTTGTCTATTGCTATCCAGTTAAGGTCATCAGCTACCAACCTGTTTGTAAACAAATCAATATTTTCGCCAAGTGTAACAATATTATTTTCTGGGTTTTTATCAAGTACAAATATAGGGTGCTTATAGCTTATTCCTAAGCCCTTTCTCTGCCCTATTGTGTAATGAATTATACCCTTGTGTTTACCTAAAACTGTGCCGTCCTTGTAAACAAAATCTCCCTGTGGGGTAGTTATACCCATTGTGTTCTCTAAAAAGCCTGCATAGTCACCGTCTTTTATAAAGCAAATATCCTGACTATCCGGCTTGCGTGCATTTATAAGATTATGCTCCTCTGCAATTTTTCGTGATTGCTCCTTTGTTAATCCACCAAGTGGAAAAAAAGTATGTTTAAGCATATCCTGTGTAAGCACATACAGCACATAGGTTTGGTCTTTAGTGCTGTCTACTGCTTTTTTTATAAGTATTCTGCCGTTTGGTGCAACCTCACGCTGTACATAATGACCTGTTGCAATATAATTGTAATCAAGCATTTTAGCACGCTCAAGCATTTTGTTGAATTTTATATATCTGTTGCAGTCAATACAAGGGTTAGGGGTTTCCCCTAGCTCATAGCTTTTTGCAAATTTATTTATAACCTGTTCTTTAAATTGGTCGCCAAAGTTAAAAACATAATGGTTTATCCCCAGTTTGTAGCATACTGTGCGTGCGTCCTCTACATCGTCAAGTGAACAACAGGTTCTTGTATTATCGTTTATTCCTATATCGTCATTATTGAAAAGTCGCAATGTAGCACCATCAACCTCGTAGCCCTGCTGTAAAAGCAGTAAAGCTGTAACAGAGCTATCTACACCACCACTCATACCAACTAAAACCTTTTCTGGCATAGTGTCACCTCGTTTATTGTAAATCTATTTATAATTACTCTATATTATTTTCTACATCACAGATAAATAAATATCCTGCACTGTTTTCTTTTATTGATATTGTTGCAGATAAGGCATTCTCACCCTTTTTCAATCCGTTCTCTTCTTTAAAATCCTCATTGTAAGTAATAGTGTATTTTACAGGTATAGTGTGAATTTTATCTTCACTAGTTTTTGCATTTCCAAAATCAACATCTATTATTTTACAATCGGTAACTGTATCAAAATAATTTGCAGTATGTGGTTGATTATGCTCGGAATTATCAGCAAATTCCAGCTCCATAGTAACACAATCGTTGTATGTTAGTATATCGTGTGTACTATATGCAAAACCCCACCTTTCCAACAGGTCAGCAATTTCCTGTTGTTTAGATTCTTCTATTATAGAATTCGCTGTAATATATGGGCTGGTAGGTGCAGTTTGTCCACCTTCGGTATTACTGCAAGCAGTTGACGAAAGCATTAAAAGTGATGCCAGCACAGCTAAAATTATTTTATTTTTCATTTCTGTTCTCCTTACAAAAACATTTATTAACCTTAATATTACATCTTTTTTATTACGTTGTAAAGTGCACACAGCTGTAAAAAACAAAACCTTTATTTGACAATGTACTATAAAAAACAGCTTCAACATATATATTGAATATCTTTCAAGATATGGAGGTATTTTATGAAAGGCATTGTTGAAGAACGAGCCGTAGAATTAGGACAATACATTATAGAAAGTAAGGCTACTGTACGCAGTGCAGCAAAGAAATTTGGTGTAAGCAAAAGCACAGTACATAAAGATGTAAGCGAAAGACTGAAATATGTTAACCCACAGCTTTACAATCAGGTAAAGGCTGTGCTTGAAATAAACAAAGCACAAAGACACATAAGAGGTGGTATGGCTACCAGAAAGAAGTATAAGGGCTTGTAGCAGATATACCAAAGCCTGCTGTAGATAAAAGCAGGCTTTGGTAAGTAAAAATTAAATATTTATTAATATTCTGTTGACTACAAACTCGCTTTTTTAACTACATCATTCTGCAAAAATTCAGCTTTTATTTTAGATTAGTTTTTATTTTGTTCATTCTTTTAAAAAGTAAATATTATATAATCTATACAGGAAATAATTATTGTGGTATAATTATATAATACAGATAGAATGTGGTACTTAGGAGGATAATATGAACAGAAAGAAGAAAGTTTTAATAGTAGATGATGATACAAATATTTGCGAGCTTTTACGCTTATATATTGACAAGGACGGTTTTGATGTTGCTATTGCCAACACAGGCACACAGGCATTAAAGCTATTTGAGCAGGAAAAGCCTGATTTAATAATGCTTGATATTATGCTACCAGAGCTTGACGGCTGGCAGGTATGCCGTGAGATAAGAAAAACCTCACAGGTGCCAATAATTATGCTTACAGCTAAGGGCGAGGTATTTGATAAAATATTGGGTCTTGAGCTTGGTGCAGATGACTATGTTGTTAAGCCTTTTGAGGCTAAAGAGATAGTTGCAAGAATACACGCTGTATTAAGAAGAACCAGTGCAAACGAAGCACCTAACGTAAAAGAGGTTACCTGGGACAAGCTATCTATTAACCTTACAAATTACGAATTAAAGGTTGATGGTGTACAGGTAGATACTCCACCTAAAGAAATGGAGCTTTTATATCACCTTGCAAGCAACCCTAACAGAGTATTTACAAGAGATGCACTTTTAGACGAGGTATGGGGCTTTGACTATTATGGTGACTCAAGAACAGTTGATGTACACGTAAAAAGATTACGTGAAAAAATAGACGGTGTTTCTTCACAATGGGAGCTTAAAACTGTGTGGGGTGTAGGATATAAATTTGAGGTTAAGGAATAATACTAAACAAGCTCTAACCTTATAAATCATATTTAACTCGTAATGTTTTATAAAATTATTTAAATCTTTTCGGGTATTCCTTGCATTGTAAGGAATACCTTTGTTATGCTATAATAAAATTTAAAAAATAACATTTATATAAAGGAGAATGCTGAGTGACAGGTAAAAAAAGTTTGTTTGCACAATACCTGACAATAAGCCTTATTATTGTACTGCTTAGCTTTGTTATTCTGGGAACAATGCTTGTTTTCTTTGTTGCAAGGTATTCAAGCGAAGAAAAGCAAAGCTTGTTGATAGAAAACGCTAATCAGGTAGCTGACTTGGTATCTGAAAAAACAGTAACAGTAAATGACAGTGTATATGTGGGTAAAGAAGAAACCGAATGGATTACAAGTATAATAGAAACAGTATCATTAAGCATAAATGCAGATGTTTTTGTTACAGATCAAGAGGGTAATACTCTTTTATGTAGTAATAAAGAAAACTGTACACATATAAAAGCAACTATACCTGCTGAAAATTTTGATACAACAAACCAAAAAGAGATTTTTATAAGCAGTGATTTAGGTGGTGTGTATGAGTCACCTCATTATGTTGCTGTAGTACCTGTAACTGCAGAGGTTGGTAAAGTCAAAGAGCCTGTAGGCTTTGTTATTGCCGCAACAGAAACCACAGCCTTTTCTGACTTTACAGGAGAAATAACAAAAATATTTTTCTATGCAGCAATTGCTACATTTGCCATTGTTGTGTGTATAATGTGGTTTTTCTCTTATAAGATGATTAAACCATTAAGACAAATGTCTATAGCTGCAAGAAGGCTTGCAAATGATGACTTCTCTGTTAGAGTTCCTGTTACCTCAAGCAATGAAATTGGCACACTTGCAAAAACCTTTAACGAAATGGCAGATTCACTTGCAATGTCGGAAAGCACAAGAAGAAACTTTATTGCAAATGTATCTCACGAGCTTAAAACACCTATGACAACTATAGCAGGCTTTATAGATGGTATTCTTGATGGTACAATACCACCAGAAAAGCAAAAGCAATATCTGCGTATTGTTTCAACCGAGGTTAAAAGATTATCAAGACTTGTTGCTTCTATGCTTTCACTATCAAGAATTGATAACGGTGAACTAAGAGTAAAAAATCAGGAGTTTAATTTATCTGAGGTGGTTATATCAACACTTCTCACCTTTGAACAAAAAATCGAAGAAAGACATATTGATATTCAGGGCCTAGAAACCTGTACAACGCCTTCTATTGTAGAGGGTGATCCCGATTTAATACATCAGGTAGTTTATAATCTTTTTGAAAATGCTGTAAAATTTGTTGACGTAGGAGGCTATATCAAGGTTACTCTTACTGAATACAATGACAGAACAGAGCTTGAAATTAAAAACAGTGGTCATGGTATAGAGCCTGAAGAGCTTGTGCATATTTTTGAAAGATTCTATAAAACAGATAAATCCCGTAGTCAAGATAAAAACGGTATGGGACTAGGATTATATATAGTTAAAACTATTATGCGTTTACACGGTGGAGATATTACAGCACAAAGTATTGTTGATGAATACTGTAGCTTTACACTATGGCTACCAAAAAACACTGCTCAAAGCAATATGCACAATCTTTTTACATCACGCAAAAAAGACAGCAGTGCAACAATGGTAAGCTCAGACGGTACAATTATTTCTACTGCACAGACAATAGAAGAACATATCGAAGAATAATACGGAGGAATTATTATGGATAATAACAATTCAAATAACTCTAATAATATTACAGACAGCAATTCAAACGAGACTTTGCAAAACCAACAGCCTCAAACATATAATACAAATTCAACAAATAACATTAATAATACATTTCAATTACCACAATTTAATAATCAACCAACAACAAGTAATTATCAACCAATGCCACAGCAACAGTTTAATAGCCAACCACCGGTAGGCTATTATCAGCCAACCCCAATGCAATATCGTCAATTTAATAATCAACCTCCTATGGGCAATTACAACCCATTCCCTATGCCTAATTATCAGTTTAACAATCGACCTCCAATGGCTAACTATCAGGCTATGCCTAACCAGCAGTTTAATAATCAAATGCCAATGGTTAACCATCAGGCTATGCCTAACCAGCAGTTTAATAATCAAATGCCAATAGTTAACCATCAGGCTATGCCTAACCAGCAGTTTAATAATCAAATGCCAATGGTTAACCATCAGGCTATGCCTAACCAGCAGTTTAATAATCAAATGCCAATGGTTAACCATCAGGCTATGCCTAATCAGCAGTTTAACAATCAAATACCAATGGCTAACTATCAGGCTATACCTAATCAGCAGTTTAATAATCAAATACCAATGGTTAACGGTCAGACTACAACAAATCAACAGTCTAATACTCAAACATCAACTGCTAGCCCTCAGCCAAGCCCAACACAAGAACAAATTAATGAGCAGGCACCAACAAATACAGACAACGAAAACACAGAGTTCTCAGAAAGCTCTACAGATACAAAGCAAAGCACATACGAAAACAATCAGGAATTTACTACACCTTACAACAAGAATTTACCAAATAATACACCAGACATAGAATACCTTCCTTATGTTACAGGAACACCTTTACCAAAGGGTGTAACACCTCAATTTATAAATGGTGGCTGGTATTATCCAATAAGCATTAACTCTAAAAAACAGAAGAAAAAAATGGATACCTCTGTTAAGGTGCTAATAGGAATAATCTCTGCCTTAATCGCCTTATTTATAGCCTTGCTTATAATCTGGACATCAATTCTTACAAAGGAAAACGGAGCATACAGCGACGATTTCTTCAACTTTGATAGTCCTTTTTCTGATGATTCCAAAGAGGACGATAAGCCTGAGCAGGGAGCTCTTGCAAATCCTAATGGTCCTGAAATATCATTAGAAAAGAACAATATAAAAGACGGCTCAACAGAAAAGGCGTACGATGTACTTTCTGACAGCGTTGTATCAATAGCTGTTTACGATAAAGACGATCAACCCTCAACATCAGTTCCTAAAAGTGAAGGAACTGGTATAATACTTAGCGAGGACGGATACATAGTAACAAATAGTCACGTTATACTAGATGATATTGGAAGCAACACATGGATAACAACAAAATCAGGCGACGTTTATCACGTAGGTATAGTAGGCTGTGATACTCGTACCGACCTTGCAGTTTTAAAATGTGAAGATGCAAAAGCTTGGAAATATGCTACCTTTGCAAATTCAGACGAATTATCAGTAGGTCAAGATGTAGTAGCTATAGGAAGCCCTGGTGGCTCAAGCTACTCAAGCTCTCTTACAAGAGGTGTTATTTCTGCACTAAACAGACCTTTAAGTGGTAGTGCTATTACATATATTCAAACCGATGCACCTATTAACCCAGGTAATTCTGGTGGTCCTTTGGCTAATACAAATGGTCAGGTAATTGGTATTAATACTGTAAAACTAGTTGATACTCAATTCGAGGGTATGGGCTTTGCAATACCAAGTGTTACTATAAAAGAAATTGCTGACGAAATTATTAAAAATGGTTATGTAACAGGCAGAGCAAGGCTTGGAATTAACATTACAGAATTTTCAGAGCCTTTTGCAAAATATAGCAACACAAAGCCTGGAATCAGAATTGAGTCAATTGATAAAGACAGCCCTTTAAAGGATACTGACGCAAAGGTTGGCGACATAATCACAGAAATAGACGGAAAACCTGTTGCAACACTTTATGAATTATATCAGGTTTTAGACACATACAAACCAAATGACACAGTTGAACTTACTGTATATAGGTTAGATAAAAAGGACACAAAGAAAAACAAAGAGTTTAAGGTAGAAACTAAACTGCTTGGGGACTAAATAATCATACAAAGCAAGGCGATATGCAAAGCTACTAGCTAAGCATATCGCCTTTATTTATTTGAGCCTGCTGGTAAATTCATCTTTATCGGCAAGCGTTGAAAAAATTATATATCAATGCTTTCCACAATGGTCGCAATTATCGTTAAGGTCAGTTACCTTAGGAGGGAAAAACTCATCTGTTGGAAATTCTATACGCTCAAACATCTCGCAAGGGTCATCCGAGCTTGTAACACACTCTTTGTTAGGTATGCAGAAATCATAGGTTGGTACTAGCATTTGCACATTGCGTTCTATTTGGACTATTGTAAATATACCTATAGTTACAAGAACATTTTTATCACATTCGGAGATAAAATCACCACCAAAACGATTATGGATACATTTTGGTATTCTGCAACAAGGTGAGCATTTACAATCTGGAGCAGTTATTCTAGCACTTAGCCCTATAGGCTTTGCAACCTGCACTGTAGCCTTTGGCAGATTTTTACTAGGAGGATTTTGCATATCAGGGTCGCTTAGTACATAATCTGAGCTAAATATTTTTACGTTACCTTCACTTCCGTATAGTACAACCTTTTTATTGAATACAGATAAACCCTTAACACAAACAGGCATTGCTGCTGGTGCCATAAACACATCAAGCTCTACCTCGAAAAAGTATGTCATATCTACACTGTAAAAGCCCCTGTGAAATGGTACAGGCTCAAGGTCTATACACACTGTAATAACCTCAACATCTTTTATTCTTACATTGTTTGCTTTATTGATAATTATTTGCGATTGTTCGGTAAAATACACCGGTAAATCTTCTAAACAATTTTTGTCTCCACAGCTATCGTACACACGAAAAGCATCTATACATACTGTTTCCTTTGCACAATCTTCAGGTTTCCCAAATTCAGAATACTCAGCCATAATATACTCCTTATAAATTTATTTACTTTACTATCATATTATGTAAGATTTTCTGTTACGTGATTATTAAAATATTTTAACATTTTCTCCGAAAAACGATAACTAAAACTCAAATTGTTATCACTTTTGCTTATAAAATTATTGTAAAATTTGTGTGAAATATAAAATTGGTTTTTAATATGTTAAAAAATTGAAATAAATATTGCATTAATAATTTTTGTGTGATAGAATGACAAACAAGAGGTTAGGTAGTAGGAAATTAATGTATATTTTTTACAAATCACCTCTGAATAAGAGGAAAATCTAAAACTTTATTAAACAGAGAAGGAGAAAAAAATTATGAACAAGGTAACAAAAATAGCTGCTTTATTTATGGCACTATGTGTAAGTGCTTCTGCTGTTGCTTTAACTGGTTGTGAAGATACATCAGGTGGCGATACAACATCAAAGCTAGACAGCTCATCAAAAGTAGACACATCATCTGTAAAAGAAATTTATTATTTGAACTTTAAGCCAGAGATTTCTGAGAAGTATGAGGCTATTGCTACACAATACGAGAAAGAAACAGGCATTAAGGTAAAGGTTCAGACAGCTGCTTCTGGTGAATACGAGAAGACTCTATCTACTCAGATGGGTAATCAGGATACAGCACCTTCAATTTTCCAGATTAACGGTCCTGTTGGTTATCAGAACTGGAAGGATTATTGTGCAGATCTATCTGGCACAGAGCTATATAATCTATTGTCAAACAAGGATTTAGCTGTAACTAATGGCGACGGTGTTTACGGTGTACCTTATGCTGTTGAAGGTTTTGGTATCATCTATAATAATGCTATTATGGAGAAGTACTTCAGCTCAGATAAGAAGACAACAGAGTATAAGAGCATAGACGAAATCAACACCTTTGATAAGCTAAAGGCTGTTGTTGAGGATATGACAAAGATTAAGGGCGACCTAGGTATTAAGGGTGTATTCGGTTCAACATCACTAAAAACTGGTGATGACTGGAGATGGCAGACTCACCTAATGAATCTACCTGTTCATTACGAGTATACTAGTGAGGACGCTAGTGCAACTATCAATGCATTTAACGCAACAGAGTTTAAGTTTACATACGCTGATAACTACAAGAATATCTTTGATCTATACGTTAACAACTCTTGCACAGAGAAGAGCAAGCTAGGCTCAAAGACAGTTGAAGAGTCAATGAACGAATTCGCTGTTGGTGATGTAGCTATGGTTCAGAATGGTAACTGGGCATGGTCACAGGTTAGTGGTGTAAAGGGTAACGTTGTTGCTGAAGAGGATATTAAGTTCCTACCAATTTATACAGGTGTTGAAGGCGAAGACAAGCAGGGTCTATGTATTGGTACAGAAAACTTCTTTGCAGTTAACAGTCAGGCTGATCCAGCTGTACAGCAGGCTTCAATCGACTTCCTAGAGTGGTTGTTTACATCTGATTATGGTAAGAAGGCTGTTGTTGAGGAGCTAGGCTTTATCGCTCCATTTACATCATTTACAGATGCAGAGAAGCCACAGGATCCACTAGCTCAAGAGGTTCTTAGCTGGATGTCAAATGAAAACGTTACAACAGTAGGATGGGCATTCACTGGTATGCCAAGTCAGCAGTGGAAAGATGATCTAGGTGCAGACCTTCTTGAGTATGTTCAGGATCAGAAAGAGTGGGATGCTCTTGTTACAGAAACAAAGGATGGCTGGGCAAACGAAGTTAGCCTAAGGGCTGAATAATCGCTGTAATAAATAGTTGATTTAATATGTCTTACAACTCCCACATCATAAAGGGTGTGGGAGTTATTTATGTTTATTATTGTAAAGGAGGAATAACAAATGCAAAAAGCAATAAAGAAGTGGTTTCCACTGTTTACACTACCTACTGTAGTCGCATTTATAATTTCATTTATTGCACCATTTATAATGGGTATATACTTGTCTTTTACCAAGTTTACAACGGTTTCAAATGCTAAATGGGTTGGAATTAATAACTATATTAAAGCATTTAAGGACACTGCCTTTGTAGATGCACTGTGGTTTACAGTAAAGTTTACTATAGTTTCAGTTATTACAATAAATGTTATAGCATTTTTATTAGCATTACTTTTAACAAAGGGCTTAAAAGGTACTAATTTATTCAGAACAGTATTCTTTATGCCTAACCTTATCGGTGGTATTGTACTTGGTTATATCTGGTTAATGATTATTAATGGTGTATTGGATGCTTTTGGAGTATCTATTACCTATGACCCTAAATACGGCTTCTGGGGATTAGTAATACTGATGAACTGGCAGTTAATAGGTTATATGATGATTATTTACATAGCAGGTATACAAAACGTATCGCCTGATTTACTAGAGGCTGCTGACATTGATGGTGCAACCAATTGGCAAAAGCTTACAAAAATAACTATTCCTCAGGTTATGCCATCAATTACTATTTGTACATTCTTAACACTTACAAACTCATTTAAGCTGTTCGACCAAAACCTTGCTCTTACAGCAGGTGCTCCTGGTAAAAAAACACAGATGCTTGCTCTTGATATTTATAACACCTTCTACGGAAGAATTGGATTCCAAGGTGTAGGACAGGCAAAGGCAGTGGTATTCTTTATTATCGTTGCTGTTATAGCATTGGCACAGCTTTACTTTACAAGAAGTAAGGAGGTTGAAAGCTAATGGCTGAAATTACTGTTCAAAAGCCTGTTGTTGGTGATAAGCCAGCTGGCAATCACGAGCCCAAAAAGGCTGTTAAGGCTATTCAAAAGAATACAAACGAAAAGAAAAAAGAACCAAAAAAGAAACTAAAAATTAAAGATATTCCTATTATTGCATTGTTAGTAGCACTTGCAGGATTATTCCTTGCTCCTATCTTTTTGGTATTGATGAACTCCTTTAAGGGTAAGCTTTATATTGGTACAGAACCATTCGCTTTCCCTAATGAAAACTCTTTTGTAGGATTTGATAACTACTTAGAGGGTGCAGATAAGATCGGTTTTCTACCTGCGTTTTTCACATCTTTGTTTATAACTGTATTTGCAGTTGCATTGCTGGTACTATGTACATCAATGTGTGCATGGTTTATAGTAAGAGTTAAAAAGTGGTACTCACAGCTACTTTATCTGCTATGTGCATTCTCTATGATTGTACCTTTCCAGATGGTAATGTACCCAATGACACAGGTTGCTTCAAAGCTACATCTTAATAATATTATAGGTATTATCTTTGTATACCTAGGCTTTGGTGCAGGCTTAGCTGTATTTATGTTTGTTGGATTTATAAAAAGTGTTCCTCTTGAAATAGAAGAAGCAGCTATGATTGATGGCTGTGGACCTGTAAGAACATACTTTTTAGTGGTATTCCCTATCCTAAAGCCAACAGCTATTACAGTAGCTATTCTTGATGCAATGTGGATTTGGAATGACTACTTGTTACCATATCTACTTTTAGGTTCAACAGAAACAAAAACACTTCCAATGGCTATCCAGTATTTAAGAGGTGGCTACGGCTCAATAGATATGGGTAATATGATGGCTATGATTATCCTTTCAATTATTCCTATTATTATATTCTATCTATGTTGCCAGAAGTATATCATTAAGGGTATAGTTGCTGGTGCTGTAAAGGGATAATATTAAACGTATAATAAAAAATTTAAAACCATAGGTTTAAGCTAATAGCTTAGCCTATGGTTTTTATTTTGGTAATTATTCTAATTTGTAATTAAAGATAAATTTGGGTTTGTTGAGTTACGCACAAACCGACCAACACAAACTTGTTATCAAAACACTCCTAATTAAAACACAAATGTGGTTTGACTAGGTGTGGGGGGATTCCATAAGGGGGCTTGACCCCCTTTGGTCGTTCAGTGAGGGGTTTGGGGAGAGGGATCGAAACCTCTCCCCAACAATCTTTGCTTACTTTCTTTTGTAAGAAAGTAAGAGCTTAATGTAACCAATTTAAGAAGTAAATTGATTGCAGCGGCTTGAGCATATAAAAAATAAAAATTTTATTATAAACTAATAGTTTGTAAAGGTTGATATCTTTAAGCTTATACTAAAAACAAGTACAACACCGACACATTATATG
>JAXJUF010000078.1:0-6122 GCA_036309185.1 Acutalibacteraceae bacterium | reverse complement strand
ATATTCAACTGTAATGTCAGCAGTATTTCTTGCTTGTGGTTCTGGTTGCTCCTGTAATTCTGTTGGTAGTGTAACCTCAACAAATTTTGCTGTACTTTTAGGTTTTATATCATCATCCTTTGTGCTACGAATCCAGCCTGCAAATGTTGATTTTGATATGCCATTGGTAGCACACCATTCTGATAGAGATAGACCACTTGCCTCATAATCAGCTATTAATTTTAACTTTTCCTCTTTTGTTCTTCTTGTTGCCATAAAAAATCCTCCTTTTAATGAGAATTATATCCCATTAAAAGGAGGATGGGTAGGCGTGCTTGAGTTGACGCTTACATATCATTAAATGGCTGTATTTTTAAATTTAAACCACCTTATCAAAAACACTGACCAGTCACAACTCTTTTATCCGTGTGATATTTATAATTCCAGTAAATGCCTTGATGTTTGCTCAGGTAGTCACAGATTCCTTTATATGTAGTATATTTATCAAGCAGTGTTTGTCCTGTTGAATATGATTTTACATTAACTACAGCATGCCAATGGTAGTTATATGCATTGTCTTCGCTTCCGTAATGTGGCACAAGCAGAACCTGATGACCTTTCATTGTCATATAACCAAGAAAGTATTTTGCCGCTTCATCCAAGGTTCTTTTCATATGCTTAGAGTGTCTTGCACTTAATACCATATGAAATAATCTACGGTGGCTATCCAATTCACTATAGGGCTTTTGTACCTCGTAGAACTCTTCTACCATTTTATAATAATCTAGGGTAAGACCATTAACCATAACCTCATCAAGCTCGGCAAATGGCGACGATAGCACATAGTTCAATACATTCTCTATTACTGTGTCTCCGTTGTGTCTGTTTCTGATGATAATAACTGATGCTTTGTTTTTCATAAAAAATCGCTCCTTTTAAAAAATAATATTATTTCTATACATACTTATATAGAATATATAACTTATAAATATCAATAATATAAAGTATAATAATATCTATCAATATAAGTGTATATAATATAGGTATATATAAAGTTGTAGTTACAAGGTAGGAATTGCTTCCGTAACCTCTACATTTATGTTTGTCAGTTTTTGTTTTGTTACAATTAGCTTTTATTATAGCCCATTGATATTCCTGAGTTTTGTTTAATATTGGTTATTTATTAATTCAATGTGTCAATATTGTGATAAAAACCAGTTACTTACAATTAATCAGCTTCGTGTAAGATTATTTCACAAGCTACTGCGTATAAGCTATTGTAATCAGGTAAGCAAAAAGCTTTTAAACCTGGCAGTTGGAATATACCTTTTGAAAACGTAAATGATTACATACGAAATAAATGCAGATTGATATAAAATGCAAAAAATTAACCACAAGACACTATCCTCTTATGAATCAAAAAATAAAAGCAGAAAGTCAGAATCTATCAGCATGTAAGCTGGTTTCAAAATCTGACCTTCTGCTTTTTATTTGTTAACACCCATTCCCATATTTGTCCACTATCCTTACCATATCACCCCTATTTCCTAAAAGTGGTGGCAGATAGGTAGACAGCGATTGAGCCATCTGCATATGAGATTCCTTTGAGCTATGAACATAGGTGTTTGCTGTAAAATTGTAATTGCTATGACCTAACCATGTCTGAATGTCCTTCATAGTATAGCCCAGATAAAGCATTATTGTTGCACAGCTGTGGCGTAGGTCGTGAAATCTGATATGACGCAATCCATATTTCTGTAGCAGACTTCTGAATTTCTGACTGACAAAATCAGGCTGTAAAAGCATTCCCATATCATCAACACAGACAAAATCGAAGTATGTTAAATTATATGATGTACCACACAGCTCCATCTGCATAAGCTGGTGCTGTCGTACTGATTGAAGATAATTGTAGGTGTATTGACACAAAGGCAACATTCTTTTACTATACTGAGTTTTAGTTGTGTTTTCTCGTACCTGACTCACTATATTATTACCTATTTTTTCTCTTACAACTGTTGTATCAATATAAAACCAGCCTGTATTGAAATTAATTGATGACCAGCGAAGACCTAAAATTTCTGAGCGTCTTAACCCATAGAAAGCAGCTAAAAATATCGGCACTGCAATGGGCTCGTTTTGTGTTAAGGTTAAAAGCTGGATTACCTCCTGTACTGAATAATGCTCGTTAGGCTGATAACGAATTCTAGCTGGTTTATCTGCCAGGTCAGCTGGATTGTATTGTATATACCTGTGCTTTAATGCCCATTGTAAAGCACTTCTGATAATTGCGTGGTGCTTGATAACTGTATTAGGGCTTAAGCCCTCAGCAACCTTAAAACGGTAATAATCCTCTAAATCGCCTGGTGTTACCTTAACTACAGTTATACCTCTTGAATCAAAATAAGGAGCTATATGCAGTTTAAGCATATTTACATATTGATTGTAAGTGGTTACAGTAACATGAGCTTTATCACGCTCAATCCATTTTTCTATGTATTGAGATAACAGCATTTTCACTGGTTCTATATACTCCAGCTCTTGGTACTGCATAATCAGCTTTTGTAAAATAGCCTCTGCCTTTCTTTTGTTACCTTTAACTGGAAGCTGTAGTGGTATCCACTTTTGCTTTCGTTTGCCGTTCTTATCCTTAAAATTAAGCACTGCATAAAATAGGTCGTTCTTGATTTGCAGACTTCCTGTCATATTATTCACCGGCTTTCTTACAGCTCTGATTGATATAATCTATCAACGCAGACTTTGGTATTTTATAGGCATTACCAATTTTAAAGTGAGTGATTTTACGGGAGTCCAGCAGATTATAGACTCCCTTTCTGCCAATACCTAATGCTTTACGAACCTGCTGAACATTCAAAATATCAGGTAGAGCTTCAAATGTAGTTATTTGAGTTGTTTCGATTTTTTGCACTGTATTTCTTCTCCTTTGAATTTAAATTGAGTCAAATTGATTCAACTCTACCTTTTTGTTATGCGTTTTGTAAAATTTAATTTTTCTCAAAGGCTTTTACCTTCCTGTAAAAAGTGCTTGGCTTCATATCAAGCCTCTTCATAGCCTCTACAGCTGTAATTTTATTTTGCTTCCATAGCAATACTACTTCTGTAAATTTAGGATGTTCAATAGGTTTTCTGCCTTTGTAAACACCCTTTTGCTTTGCTATGGCAATACCTTCTTTTTGTCGCTGTAGAATGTATTCTCTTTCAAGCTCTGCAACAGCACCGAATATGGTAAGCATAAACTTACCAGTAGGTGTGGAGGTATCAATTGCTTCTTTCTTAGAGATAAACTCAACCTGCTTTGATGTCAGCTGTTCCACAAGCTCAAGCAGGTCTTTTGTATTTCTTGCAAATCTTGAAATTGATTCAACAATCACAGTATCACCCTGTCTTACATAGCTCATCATTTTTGTAAGCTCAGGGCGATTTGTGTTCTTGCCACTCATCCTATCAATATATACTTGCTCAACCCCAAGCTCTTTCATCAGAACCTCCTGTCTTGCTGTGTTCTGGTCAGTCGTACTGATGCGAATGTATCCGATTTTCAAAAACTCACCTCAATTCTCAATAGGGTCAGCTTGGAATCTGGCATATTCCAAAATCCCAGAACCAACCCTATTGGCATATTATTTCAGTATCCCATTAGAGTGTACCCTAATAGCAGTATATAAGCTCCTCAATATCATCTGTTGTAAAGCCTTCCTCTAGCAGGCAATCAATATAATTTTCAGAAATTCCGTAGGTGGTGGCAACAGACTTTAATGTGTCAAGATAATCATCTTCATCAGTGCGAGCAAACCTGAATGTTCTTGGGTAATAGCTGTAGTCTATAAGATTGCTATCATCAAAATATGCTTTTGATGTTTTTCCGTATTTATCTATCTTAAAAATCTCGCCACTTGCTACATCAATCTTTTCATAAGCTCCAAAGCGATACGGCATTTTCTTAAGTGCTTTCAAGAGAATCTCTTCTGTTAAAGCGTAGATGTAAATACCCTTACTTTTGAAATGATAAATACACATAGGATTATCGCCCTTAACGAAATAGAGATTGTCTTGTTGGTCCAGCACCGTAATAGTAAAAGAACCCTCTAACTGTTCAGCCATATATTTAAGGCTATCAGTGTCGAGGGCTTCTTTTTTCTCTATTAGCTGTACTTCAATGTAGCTGTCAGTTTCAATTGTTGTGTCGGGTAGTTCTTCTGTTGCTCTAAGGATAATGTCGTTATGTAACACACCATTATGAGCTAACGCAAAGTCTGTGTTACTTGCACTACCATAAAAAGGATGATTATTATAGTTCTGCTTTTCATCCCCTTGCGTGGTCATTCTAGTATGACCCATAATTCTATGCACTCCAACAGGAATCTGGTATTTCATCTTATGAGCAGGAAGAGGCTGTTTGTAAATTTTCAGATTGTCATTCCAGTTATAGGCAATTCCTGTAGCGTCTGTGCCTCTTGCTTCACAGGCTCTTGATAAGACAGCTGTAATTCTATTCAACTGTCTTGGGGTCAGATTGTTCTGATAGTCAACTATTCCAAATAAGCAACACATTATATTTCCTCCTCAAATTCTACAGGTTCATTTATATAGATTCGGCGTTCCTTGAGGTACTGAATAAGCTCTGGCTCGGTACAATACGACACAAACTCAGACCACGACAAGGCTTGTATTTCTTCATCAGAAAAGCTAAAAGCCACACTACAAACTCGATTCACGAGCTGAAGTGTGGCTATCAGTGTGTTGTATTTCAGCGTACCTCTGAACATTCTGAATTCAATTGTGTAGTAATTTTGAAGATTAATGCAAGAGTATCAGCCATTAGAAGAACCCTTCTTTGCGTGGTCCAGCATTTCTTTCGGGTTGTCTTTGTAGCCGTAGCGTGCTGCCCAGCGTTCAAGCTGACTATAGCTTCTTCTCGAAAACTTCAGAAGCTCTGACCAGAATTTCTCAAAAAGATATAGCACCCTGCCGATACATTCTTCCTGCTTCTCTGTGGTTTCTCCGAATGTACTTCTATTAACATGAATATGAAGACCACAGCTACCTGCATTGTGTGAACAATAGCTCATACTGCGAAGCTCAGATAGAACCTCTTTCCATGGCATTATGTTAAGATGATAGTCGAGTGTCATAGGGGGAGTTACAACCTCGAAGCCCTCATCCAAAGAACCGTCATGCTTACAATAAATATGCTCCTTTCCATTTCGGTTAGCTGTTCTGATAACCTCATAGGCATTATCGTCATCCTCGCCTGCATCATCAACCTCTAGCTCAACCCCGAAAAATCGGTTGCCATCACCATAAAAGATAGGTTCAGGCTTATAGCCATAATCTTTTATGCTTCTTTCCTCCGAGCAACGGTCATAACAGCTCTGGCAGTAGGGCTCTTCATCGTAATAGCACGCATGATCACGATGAATAATTCTGTCACAATCGTTGCAGTGTGTGTAGTAAGTTTCATAGCAACTTTCGCAAAGCATAATGCGATTGTCACCTGAATTATTACTAACCTAGATTCTTTCCCCACAGCAGCTACAAAAAGTAGTCTCGGTTGACAGACAGTCGGAACATAGAAATTGCCCGTCAAACTCCGAAATGTTTTCTTCTGTGAGATATGCCCCGCAACACTCACAAATAATTTTTTCTTCTGTCATTTTATATTACCTCCGTAGCAACCTTAGTTGCACAAAATTTTAACCCGAAGCATAACGCTTCGGGCTTTCATAGAGATAATATACAATTAAAAGAGAATCAATTATCAAGGCTACTTTTACTAAGGATCTCATCCATTCGTTTTTTAATATCTTTCCAATAGTTCTTCTCTGCATTTTTATGATCTTTTCGTAGAAAATGGTCATAGAAGCCGATTTCCATTCGTTCAAGCCAATCATTCTTTGCAGAACAGACTTGAGGGAATGTAACCCAATTCTGAAAATAATGTGAACAAAAGTTGTGCTCTAAAGGGGTGTCCAACAACTTTCTTAATTCATTATAGGATTGAGCAAAAGCATACGGTCCGCCTATGAAAAAATGTGTATCAAAACGGAAATATCAGTCGAATAAATCACGCTCTTTGAAATAAATATCTTTCTTTTTGTGTTTATCGCAAAGTCATCCAATCT
>JAXJUF010000077.1:0-2339 GCA_036309185.1 Acutalibacteraceae bacterium | reverse complement strand
CGCTAGAGGTCGACGGTTCGAGCCCGTTCCGGGTCGCCAATTTTGCCTTTGTAGCTCAGTCGGTAGAGCAGAGGACTGAAAATCCTCGTGTCGATGGTTCGATTCCGTCCGAAGGCACCAATATGCGGATGTAGCTCATCTGGTAGAGCGCCACCTTGCCAAGGTGGAGGTAGCGAGTTCGAGCCTCGTCATCCGCTCCACAAAAGCACTTGCAGTTTGCAGGTGCTTTTTTCTGCTTTAAAATATGTGGTAGAGAATACACTCTAACCATATGCTCACGGAAGCTTACACAGTGAGCATATGAAGATAGCATTCTATAGTGCTTACAAAACAACAGCCTCCTTATAAAAAGGAAGCTGTCAACAATAGTTATTATATTATCTTTTGATTACTAATATTAATTATTATTTTTTGTCACAGCAACCACAGTCGTTGCCAATGTCTGTTACTTTTGGTGGAAAAAATTCCTCTGTTGGAAATTCAATTCTGTCAAACATTTCACAAGGGTCATCTGTGCTTGTTGTACATTCTTTATGTGGAATACAAAAATCGTAAGATGGTACAAGCATTTGCACATTGCGTTCAATTTGTACTATTGTAAATATACCAATAGTAACAGCAACATTTTTAGAGGTTTCAGAGCAAAATTCTCCCCCAAAACGATTGGTTATACACTTAGGTATTCTACAGCAAGGTGCATAACAGCATACATTTTTACCCAGCTTTGCAGATAAACCTATTGGCTTTGCAACCTGTACAGTTGCCTTAGGTAAATTTTTACTTGGTGCGTTTTGTTGGTCAGGGTCATTTATAGTTGCATCTGAGCTAAATATTTTAACATTACCCTCACTGCCGTAAAGAACAGCCTTTTTATTAAATATAGATAATCCCTTTACACAAACAGGCATGGCGGCGGGTGCCATAAATACATCTAATTCAACCTCAAAGAAATATGTCATATCTACACTGTAAAATCCTCTGTGGAATGGTACAGGCTCAAGGTCGATATAAACGGTTATTACATCTACATCTTTAATACGAACATTATTTGCTTTATCAATCATAGCCTGTGCAGGTGGTGTAAAGTAAACAGGTAAATCAGTCAGGCAGTTTTTATCTCCACAGCTATCGTAAACACGATATGCGTCTATGCATACATTTTCTCTTGGTTGTGCAGACTCTTCTCTTTGGGTAAACTCAGAATAATCAGCCATAATATTCTCCTTTCACATCAATTAATAATATATTATGGTGAACTTTCTGTTATGTGAACAAATTTGTATTTAATTTAAAGTTTAATATCAAATAATTTCCTTGCATAAGAATGTTGGAAACAGCATATAAATTTATTAACATATTCGGAGGGTGAAGCAGGTGAAATTTTTTGTATTTACTAAACAACGGTTAATAGCATTGGCAGGTGCTGTTTTGGTATGTGCTTTAGGTGTGGGGATATTTAGTAATAGCTATAATCAAGTGGTTACCGCATCTACTACAGAGAGAAAAATACCTATTTATTGCGTAGAAGAAGAGGAAAAAAAGGTAAGCATATCATTTGACGCTGCCTGGGGTAATGAACAAACAGACACGTTGCTAAAAATATTGGAGGATAAAAAAGTAAAAACTACTTTTTTCCTGGTAGGAAACTGGGTAGATAAATATTCTGATTCCGTCAAAAAAATTGCACAGAAAGGTCACGATGTTGAAAACCATTCCGACACACATGCTCATTTACCACAGCTTTCTAAAGAGGGTATGCTAAAGGAGATAAAGGATTGTAACGATAAAATAGAAGCCCTAACAGGTAAACGTCCAACTTTGTTTAGACCACCTTATGGTGACTATGATAATAATGTTGTTACAGCCACCAACAGCCTTGATATGTATTGTGTACAGTGGGATATTGATTCTCTTGACTGGAAAAATCCTACACCTCAGCAGATGGTCGATAGAATAGAAAACAACCTGTGCGAAGGCTCGATTATTCTGCTCCATAACGGTGCAGAAAACACACCAGAAGCTCTGCCACTAATCATCGAAGCGATACGGGAGAATGGCTACGAAATCGTACCTATCAGTAAGCTCATCCCAAAGGGAGAATATTATACCGACCACGAAGGCAGAATGCACTTATCGGAGTAAACAAAAAAGAGATATGGGAGAATTTAATTCTCTCATATCTCTTTTATCTGTTCGACAAATTGGAATTTGTCGTTATCTATACTCATTTGGAACTTCGATATGAAATGTCTCACACAATAACTTCACATCATGTACATCATTTTCATCAAACTCGTATCCGAGATGGAACATTACTTGACTATATGGTTCAATACAGG
>JAXJUF010000076.1:0-4435 GCA_036309185.1 Acutalibacteraceae bacterium | reverse complement strand
TTGCTCATTTGTGGTACAATAGATATTGTTCATAGTGATTTTCCTCCTGTTAGGTTGCTGTGGTAACTTTATTCTAACATCGTGGTTCTTCACTGTGAACCTTTTTTATTTATCTGTTCAATTTCATTTTACAATTTACCAAAATAATTGTATTTCACCTTAAAATATTTTATAATAAATATAATCTTTTCCAAAAATGGAGGAACCACTGTGTTTGATAATGTACGCAATAAATTCGATGATTACTGCTGTATTTTCAGGCTTGTAAAGTTTGCTATAAACAATATAAATGGAAGCGTAGATGACCTTAAAGTTAATTGGAAAAATGTTTTCGCTCTTGCAAATCAAATGAGCTTTACTGTGCTTGCAAAAATTGGTATTGACCTATTAACAGGTGAAAATGTTCCCGAAAAAGCAATAAAAGATTTATTTAATAGAGAGTATAAAAAACAGATTTTAATTGACGCAAATCAATTTTATGAGCTTGATATAATAATGTCTGCATTTGAAAAAGAAAATATAGATATGCTTACACTTAAAGGTTCAAGCATAAAAAAAATTTATCCTCAAACTCACTATAGATATATGGGAGATATTGATACACTTGTAAATAAAGCTGATTTTGACAAAGCAGACAAGGTTTTAGCTTCGTTAGGGTATAAAGAAATCAGCTTTGGTACTCACGACAAAGTATACAAAAAAGAGCCTTTTATAAATTTGGAACAGCATTTTACTCTTGCAGAGGGAGCTTCAAAGAAAGTTGTAGACTATTATAATAATATCTGGAACGAATCTAAGTTAAAGTCAGGCTTTAAGCATATATATGAAATGACCTTAGAGGATATATATATTTATCTTTCGGTTCATGCTGTACATCATATAAATTATTCAGGCATAGCTCCAAGAATTTTTCTTGATTATTATGTATTTCTTGAAAAGCATAAGGGTATTTTAGATATGGAATACATCAATAATATTCTAGACTCTTTTAATTATGCTAGTTTCAATAATGTTGCTGTAACGCTTGCTTACAAGTGGTTTAGTAAAGAGGGTAGTGGGCTGGATAAAACAAGTACAGTAGATCTCTTTATAGCAGATTGTAGTACATATGGCACCACAGAGCATAATGTGGGGCTACGAACAGCCAGAATGGCAAAAAACGGTAAGAAACCAAATAAATTGTTATTTATACTTAAACAGATTTTTCCTCCTTATAATAGAATAAAATCAGAATTTCCTATTCTGAAAAAATCTCCGTTGGTTTTACCTTTTGCTTGGATTGCATATTTATTAAAAAGAGTGTTTAATAAATCACGTACAATAAAGTATTATTCTGATATAAACGAAGAAACGGCGATTCTTTATAATTCAATTATTAGCGATTTAGGGTTAAATGATATAGAAAAGTGAGAGTGAAGTGTATGAAATTAAGTGCAAAAATAAGTATTTTAGTATGTTTTTTTGTAGTTCTTATAGGTCTAATAGGTGTCAGTGTTATTCACACAGAAGATCCTGAAATTAAGACTGTAAATACAGATAATGAAGAAGCTACTGCTTTAGAGGAATATACAAGACCTCCTGAAGAACCTACCCAAAAGGTGGATTCAGCATTCACAGAAAAACAGCTTAAAGATATGGATACAATAATTACAAACAAGCTTAAAAAAATGGATTTTAACGGAACATTTCTTGTTGCTGTAGGTGATGAAATAATATATCACGAGGCTATGGGTTATAGTGATGTAGAAAAAAAGAAAAAGAATACATTAAACACAAAATATGAAATAGGCTCTTGCTCAAAGCAGTTTACAGCTACAGCTATAGCTAAGCTTGAACAGGAAGGTAAACTAAAGCTTGAAGATAAAGTAACAAAGTATATAAAATCAGATATTTTTGATAAAAACCTTAAAATCTATCATCTTGTTAATATGTGTTCAGGATTACCAGATTATCTTAATGAATATATCTACTCATTAGAGGTTGGCGAAAGAGATTTAGATGCAACCTTTGATAAAGAGGAATTTATGAAATGGCTTGATGAACAAAATGCTATTTTTAAACCAGGAGAGTATTTTTCATATTCAAATACAAATTATTACCTGTTAGGATTAATTATTGAAGAGGTAACAGGTGAAACATATGAGCAGTATATTGAAGATGAAATTTTCTACCCACTTTATATGGACGATTCTTCGATGAAAATGACTGATACTAATTGCGAGGGATATTTAGACAGTGAATTTACAGAGGGAATAAAAATAGACAGCACATATTTTTATTCAGCAGGAGAAATAGTATCAACCACAAGTGATATGTTAAAATGGCTTAATGCCTATAGTAGAGGTAAGGTGCTTAACGAAAGTGCTTTTAAAAAAGCTATAAATATAGGTAAAGATGGTTTTAATTATGGCTATGGCTGGTTTGTATGTGAGGATTATTACTATCACACTGGAAATACAGAGCTATTCTACGCAATAGATATTGTAACTAAAAAGAACGATATAAAGGTTATAGGGCTTTCAAATGTGAATGATACCTCATTACAGCAAACAGGACTTTCAATTTTACTTTCTGTAGAAAACGAGCTTTTCCCCGGAGAGCATAATGTTTCGCCTACCGAACCATCAACAAAATCTTAAATAATAATATGCTTTGTAAAAGTAAACGGAGGATTAAATTATGAAAGCGTCAGCGATAATTGTAGCAGCAGGCTCATCAACAAGAATGGGTAAGCCTATAAGCAAACAGCTTATAAAATTAAATGATACAGAGGTTATCGTACATACCTTAAGGGCTTTTCAAAATTCAGAGGCTATTGATGAGATTATAGTAGTTTGTAGAGAACAGGATACAGAAATAATTAAAAATCTTGCAGAAAAACATTCAATTACAAAGGCAACAGGCTTTACCGTGGGTGGAGCTACACGTCAAGAGTCAGTAAAAAACGGCGTTGCACTTGTAAAAGCCTCAGCTGAATATATAGCTATTCACGACGGTGCAAGACCTTTAATTTATCCACAGGATATAGATAATGTGGTAAATAATGCTGTAAAATATAAAAATTCAGCACTGGGTGTATTTGTAAAGGATACAATCAAGGTTGTTGATGAAAATGGATTTATAATTTCCACACCAAATAGAAGCAGTCTTATAGCTATATATACACCACAGGTTTTTAAATTTGATTTGTATAAGCAGGCTATGCAAAAAGCTGAACAGGACGGTAAAGATTATACTGACGACTGCCAGCTTGTAGAGGCTTTGGGAGAAAAGGTATATGTAACTAATGGTAGTGCTACAAATATAAAGCTTACAACACCAGAGGATATAATTATTGCAGAAAGTTTTTTAAACAGAAGGGAAGATTAAAAAATGAGAATAGGTCATGGATATGATGTTCATAAATTAACAGAAAATAGAAAATTAATCCTAGGTGGAGTAGATATACCATACGAAAAAGGCTTGCTAGGACATTCAGATGCAGATGTATTACTTCACGCAATATCGGATGCATTATTAGGTGCAGCTGCTCTTGGCGATATAGGTAAGCATTTTCCTGACACAGACGAAAAATATAAGGGTGCAGACAGTATTCTGCTTTTAAAAGATGTTTGCAGAATGTTAGTTGAAAAAGGATATAGTATACAAAATATTGACAGTACTGTAATTGCACAAGCACCAAAGCTAAAGCCATATATTGAACAAATGCGTAAAAACATAGCTGAAGCCTGCAATATAAACATAGATCAGGTAAATGTAAAGGCAACAACAGAAGAAAAGCTTGGCTTTACAGGCAGTGGCGAGGGTATATCTGCACACGCAGTTTGCTTAATAGATTAGGTGTAGTTTTTTAACCTAGTTGTACTTATAAAATAAATCTTCTTAAAATTCGTTGTATAAGAATGAAGTTATCATTGAATGAATATAAATACTACAAAGATAGTTTCGCAGATAGTATTGGGAGGTATTTGTATGTACAACGAAAACGGAAAAATGAAAGCCTTTAAAGCATTATTAATCGGCACACTTATAGGTTTGTTAATTTGTAGTCTATTAATGCTTATAATGACTTTTATACTGGTAAAAATCCAAAAACTACCTACCGATGCTATTTATATTATGCTACAGATGATAGGTGCTTTATCTGCATTTTTAGGAGCCTATGTAACAGTAAGAATATATAAATCCTATGGCTTACTGTTTGGTTTTACGACAGGCTTTGCAATATTTTTTGTTGTCTTTGTGGTAGGTGTTGCTACCTGTGTAGAAACACCGTCAGTATTATCTGTTACAAAATTAGTTGCAATGCTTTGTGCAGGCTCTTTGGGTGGGGTTTTGTCAGTTAACAGAAAAAAGTCTGTTCGTAAATACAAATAGCATAAATATCTAATAAAATTATTTAAAAGTGTGTTAAAAATCACAGATAAAATAATAT
>JAXJUF010000075.1:0-74197 GCA_036309185.1 Acutalibacteraceae bacterium | reverse complement strand
CCATAAGGGGGCTTGACCCCCTTTGGTCGTTCAGTGAGGGGTTTGGGGAGAGGGATCGAAACCTCTCCCCAACAATCTTTGCTTACTTTCTTTTGTAAGAAAGTAAGAGCTTAATGTAACCAATTTACGAAGTAAATTGATTGCAGCGGCTTGAGCATATAAAAAATAAAAATTTTATTATAAACTAATAGTTTGTAAAGGTTGATATCTTTAAGCTTATACTAAAAACAAGTACAACACCGACACATTATATGTGTCCCTAAAAAATACAAACCTAAGTTTTATAAAAAACTAATTGTTTACAATATAAGTGTGTACGTGAGCGACAGCTTACACCAACAAACCCAAATTTATCTTTTTGTTTTTTAATAAAAATCAGTACCAATTACACCACCCTTAACAATTAGTTTACAAACATATCCTTGACAAAATCTGTAAATAGTGGTACATTATAATTACATTAGCACTCAAAAACAGAGAGTGCTAAAACACAAATTAAATACGAACACGAGGTGGTAAATATGGAACTACCTGTAAGAAAAGGCAAAATTCTGAATGCTATAATTAAGCAATATATCGAAACCGGTGAGCCTATGGGTTCTAAGCTTTTGCTTGATTTCTTGGATTTTTCGGTTTCATCTGCTACTGTTCGTAATGAAATGGCAAGCTTGTCTGAAATGGGCTATCTTATACAGCCCCACACCTCAGCAGGCAGGGTTCCTACTCAGCTTGGCTATAGGTACTATCTTGACCATTTGGTTGAGCCTATTCAGCTTAGTGACAGAGAATGTCGTGCAATAGATGATGTACTTACAGCTGTTGCAGATGACCCTGAGCATATTCTTAACAAGGGTGCAGAAATATTATCTCAGCTTACAGGCTATGTTGCAGTAAGCACTACCCCACCAACTAACGACACCACCATTGAAAGAGTAAAAATTTTGCAGATAAGCAAACACACTGTTATGATGGTTATGATAACCTCTAAGGGTATGGTTAAAAACAGACTATTCAGGTGTGAGCATAACATAACAAATGACGTTTTATCTATATTTGAAAGGGCATTAAACGAAATGCTTACAGGTGTAAAGCTCAGTTTAATTACACCTGCATTTGTTCAAACAGTTGCAATTGCTTTAGGTGATGTGCTTATCTTTATGCCACAGGCATTGCTTGCAATAATGGATGCAGCAAAAGAGGCTTCTGTTATCAATATTGTAAATTATGGTTTATCAAATCTTTTACAAACAGGTGAATTTAGTGTTGAACAGCTTCGTAATATTTACAGATTTTTACAGGATGTTCAAGCACAGGAAGAACTGCTTTTAAGAAAGCATGACAGAATTTCTACCTATATTGGTACAGAGTCAGAAATACCTGATGTATTTTCTACAGGAATTGTAGTTTCACGCTACCCTATACAAGGTACAGAATCAGGTGCATTAGGTGTTATAGGACCTGTAAGAATGAATTATACTAAGGTTATTGCATATACAGATTACATTTCACAAATGTGTGGTAAGCTGATAACAGAGCTTTTAGAATAATTGTTTGAATAACTTAACAATGCTTTTGATACACTTATTAGTGTTAAAGATATAAAGGAATGGTGATACATTTTGAGTAAGAAATCAAAAGAAACAACCCCTGAAGAGGTTGTAGAAAAGGAAGAAATGAACGAGGAAGCTACAGAAACTGTAGAAGAAACAGCTGAAAGCAAGCTAGAAAAAGAGCTTAAAGCTAAAAACGACGCTTATCTTCGTTTGGCTGCTGAATATGAAAACTATCGCAGAAGAACAACAGCAGACAAGGCTAACATTTATGCAGATGCTACTGCAAAGGCAATTACAGAGCTTTTACCTGTAGGCGACAGCTTAGATATGGCTTTAAAGTCACTTGAGAATGCTCCTGACGAGTATAAAAAGGGCATTGAGCTTATCAACAATCAGTTTAAGTCAACACTTGAAAAGCTAGGTGTAGAAACCTTTGGCGAGGCTGGCGATGAATTTAACCCTGAGCTTCATAATGCTGTTATGAAAATTGACGATGACTCTTTTGGCGAAAATACAATTGCTCAGGTTTTCCAAAAGGGCTACAAAACAGGTGATAAAATAATCAGACACGCTATGGTACAGGTTGCAAACTGCGACTAATACCTAGTGTTTAAATAAACTATAAATTTCAAAAACTACTTTTAAATAACATATAATATATTATCGGAGGAATTTTATTATGGCAAAGACAATTGGTATTGATTTAGGTACAACAAACTCTTGTGTAGCAGTTATAGAAGGTGGCGAGCCTGTAGTTATCGCAAATGCAGAGGGTGCAAGAACAACTCCTTCAGTAGTTGCTTTTTCAAAGACAGGCGAAAGAATGGTTGGTCAGGTTGCTAAAAGACAGGCTGTAACTAACCCAGACAGAACAATCGCTTCTATTAAAAGAGAAATGGGTACAGATTATAAAGTAAATATAGACGGCAAGGCTTATTCTCCACAGGAGATTTCTGCTATGGTTCTTGCTAAGCTAAAGGCAGATGCTGAGGCTTACCTTGGCGAAACAGTAACTCAGGCTGTTATTACAGTACCTGCTTACTTTACAGATGCTCAGCGTCAGGCTACAAAGGACGCTGGTAGAATTGCTGGTCTTGATGTAAAGAGAATTATCAACGAGCCAACAGCAGCTGCTCTTTCATATGGTATTGATAAGGAAACAGACCAAAAGGTAATGGTTTACGACCTTGGTGGTGGTACATTCGACGTATCTATTATCGAGATGGGCGACGGTGTACAGGAGGTTCTTGCAACAGCTGGTAACAACCGTCTTGGTGGTGACGACTTCGACCAGAGAATTATTAACTGGATGGTTTCAACATTCAAGGCTGAAACAGGCGTAGACCTAACAAACGACAATATGGCTATGCAGAGATTAAAGGAAGCTGCTGAAAAGGCTAAGATTGAGCTTTCTGGCGTAACTACAACAGCTATTAACCTACCATATATCACAGCAGACGCAACAGGCCCTAAGCACCTTGATCTTACTCTAACAAGAGCTAAGTTTAACGAGCTAACAGCTGACCTTGTAGAGAACACAATGGTTCCTGTAAGAAGAGCATTAAGCGATAGTGGTCTTTCAATCGGTGAAATCAACAAGGTTCTTATGGTTGGTGGTTCTTCAAGAATCCCTGCTGTACAGGAAGCTGTAAAGAACTTTATCGGCAAAGATCCATTTAAGGGCATTAACCCAGACGAGTGCGTTGCTATCGGTGCTGCTATTCAGGGTGGTGTTCTTGGTGGCGAGGTTGACGGCTTGCTACTACTAGACGTTACTCCACTTTCACTTGGTGTTGAAACAATGGGTGGCGTTATGACAAAGGTTATCGAGCGTAACACAACAATTCCTACAAAGAAGAGCCAGATCTTCTCAACTGCTGCTGACAACCAGACACAGGTTGAAATCAACGTACTACAGGGTGAGCGTGAGTTTGCTCGTGACAACAAGCAGCTAGGTCTATTTGCTCTAACTGGCATTGCTCCTGCTATGAGAGGTGTTCCACAGATCGAGGTTACATTCGACATTGACGCTAATGGTATTGTAAATGTATCTGCTAAAGACCTTGGTACAGGTAAAGAGCAGAAGATTACAATTTCTTCTAACACAAATATGTCTAAGGAAGATATCGAGAAGGCTGTAAGAGATGCTGAGCAGTATGCTGCTGAGGATAAGAAGCGTCGTGAAGAGGTAGACACAAAGAACGAGGCTGAAAACCTATGCTATCAGGCTGAAAAGCTTGTAAACGAGAGTGGCGACAAGCTAAGCGATGAGGATAAGAATGCTATCCAGTCAAAGGTAAGTGCTACAAAGACAGCTATTGAGCAAAATGCTGTAGATGCTATAAAGATGGCTACTGAGGATCTACAGAAGACAGTTTACGAGGTTTCTGCTAAGCTATATCAGCAGGCTAACCCACAGGGTGCTAATCCACAGGGTGCTCCTGATATGGGCAATATGGGTGGCAACCCAACAGGTGGCAACGAAGGCAACGTATATGATGCTGATTTCACAGATGTTGAGTAATAAGAATTAATAATTTGTTCTTAAAAAATAATAGATTTTAGTCACAGTATGATGTATAATGTAGAATAGTGACTTTTACTGAAAACAGGGCAGGAGTTACTTCTGCCCTAAAATTTTTCTGCTGACAGGAGGCATTATCTTGGCTGATAAAAGAGATTATTATGAAGTGATGGGTGTCCCTAAGGGAGCTTCTGATGATGAAATAAAAAAAGCCTTTAGAAAATTAGCTAAGCAATATCACCCAGACCTAAACCCAGGTGATAAAGAGGCTGAAGCAAAGTTTAAAGAAGTAAATGAAGCATATGAGGTGCTTTCAGACAAAGATAAAAGAGCAAGATACGACCAATTTGGTCACGCTGGTGTAGACCCAAGCTATGGTGCTGGTGCTGCTGGTGGTAGTCCATTTGGTCAGGATATAGATTTAGGAGATATTTTCAACAGCTTTTTCGGTGGCTTTGGTGGTGGTGCTCGCTCTAACCCTAATGCACCACGCAAGGGCTCTAATGTAGAAACAACTATAATGATTTCTTTTGAAGAGGCTGCAAAGGGCTGTAAAAAAACTATTACATATACAAGTGAAAGTATATGTAACGAATGTCACGGTTCGGGTGCTGCTAAGGGTACTTCGCCTAAGGTCTGCCCTACTTGTGGTGGTACTGGTCAGGTTCAGGTTAATCAGAGAACACCTTTTGGTGTTGTAAGAACCACACGCACCTGTGACGCCTGTAGAGGCAAGGGTAAAACAGTTGAAACACCTTGTGCAAAATGCCGTGGTATGGGTAGAGTACGAACAAAACGCACCGTTGATGTTGATATACCAGCTGGTATTAACGGAGAGACTCTACAGGTATCAGGACATGGTAACGCAGGCGTAAACAATGGTCCTTACGGTGATCTACACGTAAGAGTAGAGGTAAGACCTCACCCTATATTTGAAAGAAGAGGCGACAATGTGTGGTGCGAAATGCCTATTACATTCACACAGGCAGCACTTGGTGCAGAAATAACAGTGCCAACACTAGACGGTAAAGTAACATATAGTATCCACGAGGGTACACAGCCTAACGATGTATTCAAGCTAAAGGGTAAGGGTATACCTCGCCTTGGCAACAAATCAATTCGTGGCGACCAATTTGTAAAGGTTGTTATCGAGGTACCTAAGCATCTTTCTGCAAAGCAAAAGGCTTTGCTAAAGGAATTTGATGGCACCGTAACAGAGAAAAACTACGGCAAAAGAAAAGGCTTTTTCGATAAAATAAAAACAATGTTTAATGAAGATAATAAGTAAGGAAGTGTTACAGTGGAGTGGACAGAAGTAAGCATTACCGTGCCTGTTGAGCAGGTAGACCTTGCAGGCGATATAGCACAAATGGTAGTTCCTTACGGAATTTATATTGAAGATTATTCTATGCTTGAAGATGAGGTTGAAGAAATTGCAAGAATTAACCTTATTGACGAGGACTTATTAAAAAAGGACAGAACAAAGGGTATAGTTCATATCTATATAAGCCCAGAGGATAACCCTGTTGAGGCTGTTGCATTTTTAACAGAGCGTTATACAGAGGCAAATATACCTTTTGAAATCGGTACAACAGGCTGTGAAGAGCAAGACTGGCTCAATAACTGGAAACAGTACTTCAACCCTATTGAGGTTGGTGAAAAGCTACTTATTCGTCCAACATGGAGAGATAAGTACGACCCACAGGGCAGAGTTGTATTAAACCTTGACCCAGGCTTAGCCTTTGGCTCAGGCACACACGAAACAACAAGACTATGCCTACAGGCTGTTGAAAAGTATACAACCGACAGCTCTACTGTTCTTGATGTAGGCTGTGGTAGTGGTATATTAGCTGTTGCTTCACTTTTGCTTGGTGCAAAAAGTGCTGTGGGTGTTGATATAGACGAAATGGCTGTTAAAACAGCAAGAGAAAACGCTGTGCTTAACAAGGTAGAAGACAAATTTACAGTTCTTTCTGGAAATCTTACCGACAAGGTAGAGGGTAAATATAACATAGTAGTTGCAAACATTGTAGCAGACGCTATAATTATGCTATCTAAGGATATCAAAAACTTTATGTATGATGACTCTTACTACATTATGAGTGGTATAATAGATACAAGAGTAGATGATGTTTTAAACGCTATTCAAGATACCTTTGAAGTAACCGAAAAGCTACTTGAAAATGGTTGGTGCTGTTTGGTTGCTAAGCTAAAGAAATAAGGAGTATAAAGCTATGAGTGAATGTTCACACGATTGTGGTAGCTGTAGTCAGAACTGTAGTTCTCGCACAGCACCAGAAAATAATTATGATAAGTTAAACGATGCCAGCTCTGTAAAAAAGGTTATAGGCATATTAAGTGGTAAGGGTGGCGTTGGTAAAAGTATGGTAACATCAATGCTTTCTGTGCTTTTCAACAGAAAGGGCTACAAGGTTGCTATATTAGACGCTGACATCACTGGTCCATCTATACCAAAGGCTTTTGGTATCAAAGAAAGAGCCAGAGCGTGCGACGCTGGTATTATCCCTGCTAAAACTGCTACAGGCATTGATGTTGTATCAACAAATATGTTTTTACCAAACGACACAGACCCTACTGTATGGAGAGGACCTGTTATTTCAGGTACTGTAAAGCAGTTCTGGAGTGAGGTTGTATGGGAAAACGAGGACTATATGTTTGTAGATATGCCACCAGGAACAAGTGATGTTGCACTTACTGTATTCCAGAGTATTCCTGTTGACGGCATTGTAATAGTAACCTCTCCACAGGATTTAGTTACTATGATAGTAGAAAAGGCTGTTAAAATGGCAAATATGATGAATATTCCTATTCTAGGTATAGTAGAAAACAACAGCTATTTTATGTGCGATGAATGTAATAAAAAGCATTACATTTTTGGCGAAAGCAAAATTGATGATATTGCAAAAGGCTATAGTATCCCTGTGCTTGGCAAGCTACCAATACTACCAACACTTGCACAGTGCGTTGACACCGGCAATATAGAGGCCTTCAACGGCGATTGGCTTGACGAGGGCGTAGAAACTATCATTAAGGCTACAAATAAATAATTATAAAATACTAAACACCATCTAAAATCGGTAAAAGATTTCAAATGGTGTTTAGTATTAAGAGTATAGTAAAAAAGCTAACAGCAACTCAAGAATTTGCTGTTAGCTTTTTCTATTTTACTCCATTATATCATTACTATTAATCTTTAAATCTCCACTTGTGCTTTTAAATGAGTAGCTATATTTACCGTTACCATACACATATGTACTGTCGTTCTTAGTGCTTGATGTAAATTCCAAATCGCTATCAAGCTCACCTGAAACGGTGTCATAGTTAGCTGTAAAGCCATTCTTATCCTTTAAAGGCATAAACAAGCTCATATCACCACTTACTATTGAGAAATTAGCTTCTTTTAAATCTACATACGAATTTACTAATATACTTCCTGATGAAGCCTTCATATCAGCATTATAAATATTACCATTTACAATAATATTACCACTTGTTGCATGGCACTCTATTTTTTCTGCATCTATATTAAGCTCGATATCACCTGAGCTTAGATTTGCTTTAGCTTGATTTGCAACTACTGACTTAGTATTAATATTACCACTTGTTACAGATAATCCTAGATTTTCTGTATTACAGTCAGAAACGTCAATATTTCCTGATGTACTTCTAACCTGAATAGAGTCAACAGCTGTAACTTTCTTGCAGGTTGAATTTCCACTTGTGCTTTCTACATCTACAGTCTTAGCTTCGCAACCATACACCTTAACATCACCAGATGTGCTTTTGGTTTTTATAAGTAATATTTCTTTTCCTGAATATGCTTCAACCTCATCTACAGTAATATTTCCACTTGTAACTGAAATATTACAGCTGTTTATCTTGGATTTCTCAACCTTTACGTTACCTGATGAAAGCTCTGCTTGAAGATTTTCAACACTTAAGCTATCAGCATTAATATCAGCAGACTCAGCATTGATAATCATATCTTTAAGTAATTCTGGTTTATCCTGAGGAAGCTTTAAATCAATAATTTTCTGTTCAGTATTAGGCCCAAAGTTGAAAAAGCTCCACTTTGATTCCATATTACCATCTATATTTAATACTCCAGCCTCAACCTCATATGTCATTTTATTATATTCTTTTGAGTTCTTCAAAACACGCTCAATAAGCTTTATGTCATCGCCACTATGTGTGCCTATTCTTATTAAGCCACTTTTCCAGTTTAAATCTACCTTTTCAACATCCTTTGTTGCTACACTATATTCGCCTAATATTTCAGTATTTTCATCATTTAAGCCTGAACCACTATAGAATACAACTCTATTTGTAAGAAATTGTGGCCCTATAACAATTCCTGCTACCATAGCACCTACAAGCACTAACGCAACCACAATCCATAATATAACGCCTACTTTTCTTGCTGTGTTCATTATGATTTCTCCTTTTCTTTTTTCTTTTCTGATTTAAGAGAAATATATAGATTTGCAATCTGCTCTACAGCTATACCCACTAAAAATAGTACCCATGTAATATACCATGCACCTGTTACAAAGCTGATTACAAAATATAAAATCAATATAATACTCCAGATTATTCCACTTACCTGTGTTTTTATCTGCTTGTCAGAAGGCTTTCCAGACTGCCACTGTTTAAACTCATTCACCATAGTTTCTTCAGGCACAGGCTTATACTTTGTCATACCATTATATATAAGCAAACCTGTAGCTACAGCAATCATTGCAAACATCAAAGAAACTGCTAAAATGTCTAATCCAAACTCAGCGAATATTATACAGGGAATAATTGAGCAGATATACATTATAACAGAAATTGTAACAAATAACGCTGACTTCTTACGTTGCTTTTCAATTTTTTGCTCTATGTTGTTTCTGTTATTAGCAAATAATCCGTATATATCACCAATGCTTGCAACAGTTTTGCTATATGCTGTTTCAGGGTCATTCCCCTCATTAACTAAATCGTAGTATTTATCAATAGAGTTTTGCAAAATCTCCTCTTTTACCTCGTTTGTATTTTCGTTTTGTGGCATACTATCAAATAATATGTCAATATGATTTACTAATCTCTCTTCCATAAAAAACTCTCCTCAACTCATTATTTAAAATAAACTTACATTACTAAATCATCTATAAGTCTTTTAGCTGTATTCCACTCATTTAAAAGCTTACTATATACAGCTTCACCAATAGGTGTAATAGCGTAATACTTTCTTCTTGCACCTGTGTTTTCGTTACCCCAATACGAGCTTATACAACCATTTGTTTCAAGCCTTTTAAAAGCTGTGTATAACGTAGCCTCTTTAAGCTCATATTCACCATTAGTACATTGTTTAATGTACTTATTAATTTGATAGCCATAGCTATCCCCTTTTTTCAATTGAGCAAGAATAACAGTATCTGTATGACCTCTTATTAAATCAGCTGCAATTGACATGTGATCACCTCTTCCGTTTTTATACCTCTTTCGAACAAGTACATTATATAATATGATACCTCATCTGTCAAGGTATATTTTGAATTTAAGTATAATTTTTTTCAATATATTCTTTATCACTAAAAAACAAATCAAAAATAAAATTTTCTTAATCATTAAAAGTTAATTTCTATAAATATTTATAGAAAATTTTTCTGTAAAAGTATTGACAAAACTTCATTAATGATATATAATATAGAAGCTGTCGAAACGATAGTGAAATTTAAATATTTTTTCGAGGTGTAACTCAGTTTGGTAGAGTGCTTGGTTTGGGACCAAGATGCCGCAGGTTCAAGTCCTGTCACCTCGACCATAGAAAGTCAGTAAGCATTCGTTTACTGACTTTTTCTTTTTATAAAAAACTCTACGTCAATAGAAAAAGCAAAACCAGACAACAGCTTAGTTGTCTGGTTTTGCTTTTTTCTATTTCGGAATTATCTCAACTATTTGATATAAAGCCTTTTAGATTACTTTTGTTCTTCTTTCTTACGTTTTTTGAAGATAATAAAGAAGATAATTGCTACTGAAAGCAATATTACGCCGGCAATAGAACCCCAACGTAGAGGTTTATTTGCCCAGAAAATCATAAATCCACTAGAGCTGACAGATATATTAGTGAAGGTTTCATCATATGTATTTGACTTGCCCTCTTCATTAACTGCACAGTCGTCACAGATAATCTGAACATTCTGGTACAATCCCTTAGAGATTATAAATTCAATCTTACCGTCTCCTTCTTCAAGAGCCTTTTCAAGAGCTTCATCGGAAAGATTGATAAGTTCTTTTATTACATTGCCGTCTTTATCAACAGTACGAACTATCAGTGATTTGATAGCACCACCATCGTCTGTAGGAATAAGTGTTACTTTTTGACTATCAGTCTTATAACGACCATCAGTAGCCATACCAGAAACAGCAACTACTGGAGGAGTACGGTCAATTACAAAGTTAATTGTTGTATCCTTAACATCACTGAACGCATCGTTTTTCGCTTTATCCTTAGATGAAATAACCAATTTGTATTCGCCTTCTTCAGCGAAAAGCTCTTTATTAACAACATAGGTGTACTTCATCCACTGGCCGTTACCACCAGATTCCTCAACAGTATAATCGGTATCCTTTGTAAGCTCCTTACCATTAAGAATAACCTTATATTCGTTAAGAGCATCTGCGTTGGTTTCTATAACTACAATATTATCAGTTACATTCTGAACATAATACTTATCAACTAAAGTAGCTGTATCATCATTGATTTCATAGGTAGAGCCCTTACGGTTTACAGAGAATGTAACAAGAGTATCTTCGCCATTAACCTTCTCAACATAGGTTGTGCCATTAGGACGTTGCAAGGTAACTTCAGAATAAGCATTACCAGCCTTATCAACAACAGTACAATTAATTCTGTAAATACCATCTGCAGTAAGGTTTTCAACAGTGTAAACCTTACCATTTGCAATATCTGTTGTTGCACCAACATTAAGCTTAGTTTTCTTACCCTTAATATCAGTTACAGTAAGAACTGGAGTAAACACATCGAAGTTTGTGTCAGTTGCAGTTACAACAAAACCAATTTTACCTTCACTGTTATTAGCAGAGTGGTTGGCAATCTTTGTAATAGAAACTGATGGATTAGTTTTGTCAACATAGAATACCTGCTCTACAATATCTGCTGTAGCATTTCCTGCTTTATCAGTGTAATCAAAATCAAATGTATAACGAGCATCTGCTGAATAAGTAATTGTTGCAGTATGAACATTACCATTAGAAGACCATCTGCTTACAGCTGGAGAAGGTGCCACCATACCGTTATCAGTTGCCTTAAGAGCAAATTTAACTCTAGAGGTTTCAAAGTTATGTTCGTTAACAACAATAGTTGCAACACGCTGTGCTTTGTAGTAGTTACCATTTAAAGCCTGATTATTATCATAGCTAATAGACACAGTAGGATTTGTTTTATCAATTGTAAACTTCTCAGGAGCAAGAGATGAACCATAATTTACCTTTTCGCTTGCATTACCAGCCTCATCGGTATATGCAATAGCAAAGCTGTAGTCACCATCAGCACTATAAGTTAGAGTAGCTGTATGCTTTGTTCCATCGCCACTACCACCAGCAACTTCAGTATACCAACCAGAAAGTGTTGGTTTATCTTCATCAGTGTTGGTAACATCAATTTTTACCTTATCCTTATTAAAGTTACGCTCAGTAATAACAATGGTTGCAGTACGATTTGCCTTAAAATATGTACCATCATTAAATTTGGTATCACCATTATTGTTATCATATGTAATATCAATAGTAGGCTTAACAAGGTCAATCTTTAGAGTAATTTCATTCTCGTTAGCATTATCAGCATTATCTACTGCATAAACCTTAACCTTTACATCATTACTGTTATTCAATTTACTATCAACAATAATTGCAGACTTGTTCTCCCAAATCTGACGTAGTTTATCCTGTGTAAGAGCGTTCTTACCAATCTCATTAGCAAAGTTATATAGAACACCCTCCTGAGTCTTAATACCCATATTTATAATCTGATATCTGATTTCTTTCAAGCCTGAATAGGTATTGCCAGTAATAGGATCTACAACCTTAACTGCAACTGCTACATCATCATTGTAAATTTTATTTACAGCATCCCCAACAGGTGTCAAGGTAATTTCAGGCTTAATTTCTTCAGAATCAAGCTCAAATTCAGGTTTAACATTATCTACTATAATACCATTAGTACTGATATAATTAGTATTACCTGCAAAGTCCACAATACGAACATAAATTGTAAACTGTTCGTTTGCAGAAATATCAAAGCCTTTGAACTCTTTCCAAGCTTTTTCGTCAAGCTCTTTTAACTGCTTAGCAGTTCTAGCTTTTGTATCAGCTGTCTTGTAATAAGATACAGACTCAATTGGACTGGTTATATCCTTAGATGTACCAGATACAGACACAGTATCTTTACTCCAAAGACCAAATGTAAGGGTTTCAATAAGCTCATCCCAGGTGCCAAGTTTTTCAACCGTTACAGTACCTGTAGGCTTATTTGTATCAACAGTAAAGCTATAAGGTGCTACAGAATTGTCAGTATTAATCTGTACATTAGCATTACCTGCATTATCAGCATACTTAATTTCAAAGGTATAATTAGCATCAGCTGTATAAGAGATTGTTGCTGTATGCACTACATCATCAGGTGTTTTTACTTCCTTAGTATTAGTAGTCCATCCACTGATAAGCTTAGAACAATCTTCGATTATAACATTATTATTTACATCCTTTGCAGTAATCGTGATACCTGCCGTAGCTTTAGCTGCATTAAAATGATTTGTTCTTTCTTTAATAGCGACAGTTGCTATACGCTCTTTTGCAAAGTAACCATGCTCACCATTCTTAGCATTCACAACCTTGTATGCAACGTTATTATCATAGGTTACCTTAATTTCAGGTGCAGTAATGTCAATATCAAGAGGAACCGATTTTTGAATATAGTTGCCTGCATTGTCAGTAACACCAACATATACAACTACATCACTACTATTGTTAGCTTCAGAATCAACAGTAATCCTCTTACTAAACGACTGCTTTAGGTCACCATAAGTAGGTGTATGATCTGTTTTATCAACAATTAATTTTCCATCTTCATATACTTTAAGAGTACCACCGTTGCCGTTAATATTTTTATCTCTTTCGTACTCAAAGGAGTATAAGGTTTCTCTCTGAGTTTCCTTTCCATTGTTAGTTACCCAATATTCAACCTTCTTGATACCAGAGTATACGTCAGATAATTCAGTAGGTTCTTCTACTTTAATCGAAACTCCAACATCACCACTATAAATACTGTTTTTGGCTGTTCCATCAGGTGTTAAAGTAATTTGAGTTTGAGTTTTTTTATTACCATCTTTTACCTTATCAACAATGTAACCATCACTGTTAATAAAAATCGTATTACCAGCAGTATCTGTTACCTTGATATACACTATAAATCGCTCACTATCAGCAATCTCAAGTTCCTTCGTGTAATCAGTCCAATCACTATCAGCTAATTCTTTTATCTGTGAATAATTTAAGCCATTAGTAGAATTAGCTTTGTAATACTTAATTGTAGTATCACTTGTTTCATCATCATGAGTAGCAGAAACAGTAGCTTTGTCATTCTTCCAAAGACCAAAGGTTATAACACTAAGGAAGGTATCCCATATACTCTCATCTTCAACCTCTATACCATTTTCAATTTTTTTACCTTTAATAGAAACAGTAGCAGTAGGATTAGTTTTATCTACGGTAAATTTATATGGTGTTTTATGAGAGCCTGTATTCGGAGTCTCATTAACATTACCTGCATTATCTGTATAGCTTATATCAAATGTGTAATTTGCATCAGCTGTATAAGAGATGGTTGCAGTATGAACTGCTTCGTCAGGTGTTGCTCCCTCGGTAAGCCCCCACTTACTAATCATATTGTCAAGGTCAAGCTCAACATTATTATTATCAGCATCTACAGCAGTAATTTTAATACCCTTAGTTGCATTCTCTGTATTAAATCCAGTGTCTCTTTCGGTAATCTTAATGGTTGCCACACGCTCAGTCTTAAAGTAGCCTCTGCTATCAACAATATTTGCTTCATCAGTATTATACTGAATGTCTATTTTAGGAGCAGTAACATCAATCTTTAAAGGAATAACTTTTTCATCATCATTTCCAGCGTTATCAGTTACCTTTATGTGAACCTTAACATCATCACTGTTATTATCAACAGCTTTAACAGTAATAGTATCTTTAAAATCACTCTTTAAATGATCCTTTGTAGAAACATTACCAGTTTCTTCAGTAATTACACCCTTATCATAAATCTTAAGAGTACCACCATTTGAGTTAACTCCTTCGTCTCTTACATATTCAAATGAATATAGAGTTTCACGCTTAGTCTCAACGCTATCCTTTTCTATCCAATATTCAACCGTTTTGATACCTGAATAAGGCTTAGCGTCCTTTACAAAAATGTCAATATTTACGTCTTTATTGTAATATCCGTTCCCGTTAGCCGGCTCAGTAACAAACTCGATAGTACTATCCTTCATATCAACGATATAACCATCTGAGCTTATGTAGGTGTGATGACCTGCATAATCGGTAATTTTGAGATAAACAGTAAATTGCTCATCTTTATCAACGCTAAACTGCTTAAACTCAGTCCAAGTAGCATTATCAAGCTCTTCAGTTGTTACAATTGTATCAGCAGCAGATTTGAAATACTCAATAGACTTAATTTCACTGGTTTCATCAGCAGTAGTTGCAGAAACCGTAACACTTTCTTTACTCCACAAGCCAAAGGTCAGCTTAGAAAGAAGTTTATCCCAAGTAGAATTATTAACTGTGATAGTACCTGTTGGATTGTTATGGTCTACAACGAATGTATTAGATTCTACCTGAACTGCAGTACGGTTTGCTTTATCAGTGTAATCAACAGTAAAATGATATTTTGCACTGCCTTTGAAAGTGATATACGCAGTATGAGTAGCATCATTAGGATTTTCTTTTTCAACGGTTATCCAATCGCTTATTTCATAGGTGTTATCAACAAATTCACCCTTACTATTTACAGCAGTAATATTAATTACAGGCAATGTATCTTCCCAAATAGAAGTTCTACCAGTAATAACAATCTTTGCCTTACGATTAGTGTCATAATATACAACATCCTCATTAGTATCCTTAGGGGTAGGATCATCTTCATAAAAAAGCTCAATTGTAGGATCCTTTGCACTAATCTTAAGAACTCTATCAACAACGTTGGTATTTCCTGCATTGTCAACAACGGTAACTTGAATCTTTACGTTATCGCTATTATTCTTTAACGCATCTATAACAACCTTATTTTCTTCGCTCAATAAAGAAGTGTCCCACTCTTCTACTAAGTCAGTGTATTCAGGGTTAGTAATTCCTGTATCAGCAAAATCGTAGATAGTACGACCTGCAGTTTCTACGTCATCACAGAAAATCTTGTACGATACAGTCTTGATACCTGAATATGGCTTTGCATCCTTAACCTTGATTGTAACACCAACGTCTTCGATGTGGTAGCCTGTTTTTTCGTAAGTATCTGGAAGAATAATTTTCGCTTCTGGTTTAGTTCCATCAAATACGATACCGTTAGTTGTTGCATATATATAATTACCAGCAACATCAGTTACCTTAGCATAAACAACATATACGCTATCTTTATCAATTGAAACAGCACCATTGTATGTAGTCCACTCAGAAACAGCATCCAAAGCAGTTTTATCTAAAAGCTTAGTATCGTTGTAAACAACATAATACTCAATCTTATCAACCTTAGATGTAATATCATCAGAATTTATTGTAAACTCTGCTGTATCCTTACCCCAATTATCAAATGAAATAATACTTAAGAATTTGTCCCAAACTGTAAGACTTTCAACTTCAATACTTGCAGTAGGAACAACAGTATCTTTCTTGATGGTTTCAGTAACCAGTTTAGAAATTTTTCCTGTTTCAACTTCTCTTACATAGAAAGCAATAGTGTTATTTTCACCATCTTCGATAACAGCGTCAGTTAATACATTTTCCCAGGTTGCGTTACCATTGGTTTGAATATAGCTTAATACATAACCCTTATTAGCAGTAACTGAAACATTACCTGTAAACCAACCACTATCATTAACAGTATCACCAGTCATCTTATAATACTCAGTATTACTATCAAGAGTCCATTCGTCAATGTTAAGGATATATTCAGCTGTTGTTTTGTTGTAATTAGCATCAGCATCCTTAGTTGCAACGATTATTGCTGTACCAGCTTTATAGGTAAGAATTAAAGCACCTGTCTTTTCGTCAATATCCTGAATAATACCCTTATCATCTGATTTTACAGAATAAGTAATTGCACCCGTACCAAACTTTTCACTTAATTCAGTTGCTACAGGAGCAATAAATTCTTCACCAGTTTTTTTGGAATAACTACCCTTAGGGAAAGAAATAGTCTGCTCTGCTCTTTCAACTGTAAGAATATAAGAATCTGAGCCTTCCATATATCTGCTATTAGAGGTGTAATCAACTTTAACTTCAATTGTACCTGCACCTTTAATCGTAAAGGCACCGGTTTCCTTATCAATCTCACCCTCAACAAATTCACTACCACTTACAATAGAGTAGCTACATTTAATATTCCTCTCACCAGCTTTAATAGCATTGGTTGTGGATTTATTAATGTATTTGTTATTGTTTACATTGAATGTAGTGGTAGGATTTTTACCAAGTTCAAATTCAACGTTCTGTTGTGCCTTATTCATGACAATTGTGTATTGATTTTTTGCCTCATTATATTGGTCAGTCGCTTCAGCAGTAGCAGTAATAGTTACCTCACCAGCCTTCAGGAATGTTACCTTACCATTTTCATCTACTCTAGCAACTGAAGTATCAGAGGATTCATATTTAATATTTGTTTTTGCAGTTGCAACATTAGTAAAGCTCTGATTCCAAGTCAAAGTTGGAATATTTGTTTCTGCAAAAGTAACTTCCTGATCATCACATTTAACAGTAAGCTTATAAAAAATCTCCGCGAACTTAAAGCGTTCATCTTCAGGGTTGATAGCAGTAATGATTACAGTACCAGCCTTATGTGTAGTAATAGCACCTGTAAACTTATCTACAGAAGCAATTTCAGGATCCGAAGATTTATAAGTAATAGGGCTGTTTTCACCACCGAATGCAGGATTTTCAAAATCCTCACCATAGGTAATCTCCTTATCGGAAGCACCCTTAGTAAATAGGAATTCCTTTTTCTGTGTTGCTTTATAAATAGTCAAACCATAGTATGTACTAACATCTTCATAAAGCTCATTACCAGCAATAGTTGCAGTAATTTTAACATCACCAGATCTATGAGTGGTAATTTCACCTGTAGTTTCATTTACAGATGCAATATACGGTTTGTCACTTGTATAGATTACATCTTTACCAGTAGAACCACCTGTTGCAATATTTGTAAAGGCATCACCATAGAATATCGCATCAGGATTCTTCTGGGCAAAATTAAGCTCTTCTTGTTTTGCCTTACCTACAGTAATTGTATAAGATGGATTAGCATCCTGATAATTATCTCCACCAGACATAATACCAGTTATAGTAACAGTACCAGGCTTATAGAAAGTAACCTTACCAAAATCATCAACAGTAGCAATACTTTCGTCGCTTGATTGGTATTTAACAGTACCGTTTATACCTCCGGTAAGAACATTAGTAAAGGTATCCTTCCATGTCAAATTATCTTGAACAGTATTAGTCCATATCAAATTCTCCTGATCACCTTTGTCAACTGTAAGATTTAGAGTTGTAACGGTTTCAAGAAACTTTGGTAATTTATCGGGTACTGCAATCGCAGAGATAACAACATCGCCAACACCGTGCAAAGAAATTGTTCCGTCGGCATCAACCTTTGCAATAGCTTCGTTAGAAGATTTATATACCACTTTTGCATCAGGAAACGTTTGACTTGTAGCTTTGTAACTCAAAGTGCTTGTGGTAAACTTCACTGTATCAGCATCACGTTCAAATTTAAAATCTGCGATTTCTTTAAGCTTAACAAGAACAATATCATCAATTATTCCAATTTCATGATATGTCAAATTTTTTGTCACTGGTTGGTAACCATAAGCTGTTACCATAACCTTGTAGTCTTGTCCTTTATATACAGTAAGAGTATATTCTCCTGTGTTTGAAACCAATGTAGATTGAGTGCTGTAACCAGTCATTTTTACACTAGCACCAACCATAGCATTACCGTTTTCATCAATAACACGACCTATAATAGTTCTTTTTTCTATTTCAGTCATTTGAACATTAAAGTTAGGTTCTACATCTGCTGTAATTTCACCTACAACATTTTCATAACCTAATCTTGAAACGGTATACGTTCCTAACACGCTTTCGCTGAAGTTAATTATAGCCACTCCTTCAGCATTTGTTATACCAATTTGGTCTTCCTTACCCTCTACACTAATTGTAACCTTTGCATCTTTAATCAGAACACCATTAGCATCAGTTACCGTAAAGGTATAGTCAACACCCTCAGGCATAGCAAAAGTCGTTATTGCACTCACAGGAAACATTGAAACGACTATAAGAATCGCCAAGAAACCAGCAAGAAAACGGCTTGCTTTGTTTTTCTTAAAGCTCATAACCTTTTGTACCCATCCTCTCTTAATTGTTTTATATAATTATAGTATTACTATCGCAATACACAATAAAGCTTATATAGCTTAACATAAAAGATAATTGTATATTTTCTACTGTTCCTTTTTATATGCCATACATCAAGCAATCACTTCTTGAGTATGAATATAAGTTATCTCATATTCAATTTGGAATAATGAGCTTTTGGTTGGTACATCAAGAACTGTAGTTTCTCCACCCTCATCATTAAGAACAGTCGTCTCACTTGCCACATCTAGTACCGTAGTTTCATTATATGAAAGCTCTTGTGTAATATTTTTTTCGGTTACCATATCAGCTTTATTCAAGTTTTTACTAGGGTCTTTCTTAAAGCTACTGGTAGCAATCTTATCAGTAATCTTTCCTCGCTCACGATTAACCTCACTTGTTTTATAAAGTGTATCATCGGAGCTTTCGTTCTGATTACGAATATTCTCGATAGCTTTTTTTGCATTTCTACCTGTTAAATCACCCACTACATGAGGAATATTCAGTATAAAGAATAGCAAAACAGAGGTAATTAACATTACACCAGCGAGGATCGCACCACCTATAAATATGTAGCGATAAATTTCATATGTCATTTTCGATCCCCTCCTTAACCTTTATTGCCCGTCTTAATAGACTGAACCTTTACGATAGTTGTTGTAATATTACTTTGAAGATTATCAACACTTTCCTTCAAAATTCTGTTAGTAACCTTTTTGCTACTATTTGAAATAGTATTCAACATATTAACAATATCTTTTTCAGAAGAAACCTCGTAAAATTCAACAGAGTTATCTCTTATCATATCAACTATCGAATTCCAAACACGGAGTTTTAAGTCATCATCATAGGGAGCACTATTTTTTTGAAGTGTTTCAATCTTCTTCCACAAAGTCTTATATTCTTCATACTCTTTTGCAGTTTGACCAGTCTTGCTATATTTCTGAATATTTTTAAGACATTCATAGGTCTCACAGGTTACAGAAGCTAGAGAATAGTCAGCCTTTACATACTGGAACCAGTCACTAGCACGCTCATAGTTAGCGTTTTCGGCTTTTTGGCTATAATAGAAAAGGTATGATTCGCCAATTTCATAGCAAACTTGCTTATAGCCTTCTGGATTTGTTGTTTGCAATTCTTCTGCTAAGGCTTTAACGGTAGTAACCTCGCCACCATCACCAGCAATGTCAAAACCAAATCGTATTTCTTGAAGAGTATTATGCTCTTTTGTATCAAGAACACCGTCATCAATCACATACTGAACAAGTCCCATAGCATCATTAGAGCCGATATATGCTTCAATTCTGCTTGGATCTGTTGAAATAGCTAATTTGTATTGGTCTATCTTCTTATCTTCTTCTAACTGTGAAATTCCGTTTAGAATAACGTCATAGTTTTCACTCTTCTTATCTTCAGCAGAGGCATATCCCCAAATAGAGGTAGCTGCAAATGCAACAGTAAGCACACAGGTTGTAAGAAATGTACCCAATTTCTTTTTCTGTTTTTTTCTGTAAATATCGTCAATCTCTTCATAATGCTCCAACGCATACATAAGCTCTGCTGCTGACTGATAACGGTCGTTAGGATCACGCTGAGTACATTTCTGAATAATTCGTTCAAGACCACTCGATAATGAAGGGTTGATTTCACGAATAGGCTTTATCTCATAAGGTGGTTCACAAGGATTCATACCTGTTACCAAATGATAAATTGTTGCACCTAAACAATATATGTCGGTTCGTGCATCAGTTTGTCCCATACCACCAAACTGCTCAGGAGCAGCATAACCAACTGTACCAAGACAGGTTGTATCTGCTAAATTTTTTTCCTTAAACTCACGGGCAGTACCAAAGTCAATAAGCGTTACGTTACCGTCTGGCTTAAGCATTACGTTTGAAGGCTTCATATCACGATAAATAATAGCAGGATTTCTTGAATGTAAGTATCCAAGAACGTCACAAAGCTGTTTAGCCCAATCAATTACCTGTTCCTGTGGCTGTGCACCATATTCATCAAGTGCTTTATTCAATGAGTTACCCTGAATATAGTCCATTATGATAATAAATGAATCATCACTATCAATAACGTCGATAATACTAGGAAGATTAGGATGGTTAAGTTTTTTCAGAATATCTGTTTCAGCCACAAGTCCTTGTTTTACGATCTCAAAATCCTTAATACCATCTTTACGGACCTCTTTAACTGCCCATTGCTTATTCGCTTTTTCATTCATTGCGAGATAAACAACACTCATACCACCTTGTCCAACTTTGTTCAGTATTTTATACTTACCATCGACAAGCGAACCAATTTCAAGCATGTCTATCCCTCCTTAGAATGTTCTAACCATTACTACTGAAATATTATCACGTTCCTGACGCTGTTTATTAAGTTCAATGAGTTCTATAGTATGCTTACTCATTGTAGCATCATCAAACAAAACATTCGGCTGAAACTTCTCGTAAATTTCCTCCTTGGTAATTTCGTGACGAAAACCATCAGAGCAAAGCATATATACTGCATTTAAACGAACATCACCAAAAAACATATCTGGATACACTTCATTTGAAGCACCAATACACTGCAATAGCACGCTTCGTCTTTCGTCTGTTTTTGCCTGTTCTTCGGTCATATTACCAAGTGCAACCTCTCTTGCTACAAATGTCTGATCATTTGTAAGCTGTTTAAGTCCATCAGTTATTTCGTATGCACGTGAGTCGCCAACATTCATAATATAATAGCGAGTCTGTGTTAAAAGCATTATAACTGCTGTTGTACCTAAACGTATACCCTGACGGGCACCATATCCACCTATAAGTTTATTCTGCTCGGTAACAATCTTATTCCACTGAGCTCTTAAAACAGAATCTTCAATAGGAGCGTTGCAAAGAACAGCAAGGTCATTACGAACCCAAGCATCAAATGCACGAATAACCGATGCACTTGCAACCTCTCCCTTAGCAAGACCACCCATACCATCACAAAGAATAGCAAACGTCATACGCCCCTGTGGTGTATTAATTACCTTAACAGAAAGGCTGTCCTGATTGGTGGATTTTGCAATACCTATGTCGGTATTAGCTGATACAATAAAATTCACTGCTCATTACCTTCCTTTTTTCTAAAAATGTATATCATGGGCAGACTCTAAATAATAATCAGTATTAACGTAATAACAATACCGATTTTCACTGTCCATTAAGAATTAACTAATATATAAATTAAAATACCGATATTTAGCATTGCGTAGCAATATAAACTGATATTTTAAAATAATCAACACAGTTAAAATAATTTTTCTATTAATGACAAATTCAATATGACAAAAAGCAATACCTTATATCAAATTGATTACCATATAAATAATAGTTAATGTCATTAAAACAAGTTATTTATCTCTAACTCAAAGCATTTGGTACACTACCAGAATAATATATAATTCTGGTAGTGTACCAAATATCAATGAGCTTATTCTTGCAAATTATCTGAATTTTAAAAAATCAATATAACAACAACAATAATCCAAAGATAATTTCTGTTGTTGGTTTTTAATGTCTTTTTAATCATAAATAAGTTAACAAAATATCAATATATAAATCCATTAAAAATATAAGACATTAAAACAGCTAATATCAAAAAATATTAACTCCTTTTTTCATCGTACTACCCAATTAAAATAGTTTGAACTCAAATTCCTCATTTGCTAACTTAACTCTATCTCCGTGAGAAAGCTGAGTTTCAACATTACTTTGAATCATAGAGCCATTAACATAGGTATGATTGGTTGAATTAGTATCTGTAACAAAATACTGACCGTCACGAATAATAAAGTTAGCATGGCTACGACTGATAGCAGTATTGTCTCCGATAAAATAATCAACATAGCTCTTTTCTTTACCTATTCTAAACACAGGTTTATCCAAATTGATTATTTCATTATTTTTTGTACGAATAAGATGAGGCTTTGGTTTAGTTACACTAGGTGTAGCGTCTAATACTGTAGTTTCACCAATATTGCTTCCACCAAGAACAGTTGTCTCGCCAAAATTCATTGACTGTCCTTGTGGTACAACTGGAGCTTGATAAGTTTGCTGTGCAGACACAGGCTGTTGTGCTACAGGCTGAGCAGAAACAGGAGTAACTGCAGGAGTTGGAGCAATTGATGGAGGCTGTTGTCCAGGAATTGCAAAGCCAGAATTTGATGCTACTGGAGATGGTGTAGGCTGACCAGGAATTGCAAAGCCAGAATTTGAAGCTCCCTTCGCTGATGCCTTTTGCTTTGCTGGTTTAGCAGATGATGATTTTTTTGCTGCCTCTTTTTGAGCTTTATAGAGAGCTAGATTTTCCTTATTGTAGTGCATCAATAAATTCATCATAGTCATTTTCTTTTCAGAAGATGCTGGTGCATCAGTTTTAGACTGATTGTTAGAAGAAGTCTGTACAGGTGGAACCTGTACAGGGAATGTACTCACTGGAGGAGTTTGTACAGAAGATGTCTGCTGAGACACAGAATTTTGCATTGGTTTTTCAACCAAAGGTTTAACAGGAGCTACCTTTGGTTGCTCTACCTTAGTTGATTGTGTAACAACAGGTTGTACAACCTGTTGCTGTTGTGCAACTGGTTGCTGTTGTGCAGTTGGTTGCTGTTGTACAATTGGCTGAGACTGAACATCTAAGCTTCTAAGAAGCTCTTTAAAATCAACCAATGAAAATACAGGAGTACTGTTAAGATAATTCATAATCTCAACAACATGGTCACAATTTTCAGTTTTATCAAACTGTGTACTAAACATAATATTTTTGAAAAATGCACTAAGATCAACACTAGAATCTTCATTGTTAGCCAAAGGCAAACAAATAAGAACTGTTTCACAGGTAGAAACATCGGCAAATATGTAATCCAAGTCCATCAAAATTGTGTTTACATCAATCATGTAATCCTCTGCCGAAAGCATTGCATCAACAATACCACTGAATACACCTATTAAACGTTTTTTATTCACTGGACCAGAGAAAAACTGTTTTACAGAAATACGAGCAGATACATTGTACTTAATGTATCTATTTGCATCCATCTGAGAAAAGATTGCAGGAGAAAGTCCAGGAATTTTATTGTTTGTAAGCATGCCAAGACTCATAGTATCAACACTATCATTTTCACTGATAGCGTAAACTAAATATGTATTCGTGCCTTGATTTTCAAATGTAAATTCTTTCATGTTTATATCTCCTAACTGTTTATAGGTATAAATATTTTACTTTTTTCATCTTCATAGAAAACTGAATAATTATCATCCTTGGATAAATAAGTGTTTAATATATCAGTTTCATCAACCAAAATGTGTGTAAAATTATATCTGCTTAAAAATTCTTTATAATGTATATATCCCTTTTGTAAGGAAATGTATTCTTCAAATACATCTTTTTGCTTATTATTAGCTTTTAGGAAAACCTCAGCTCTTGCGTCTATATACACTCTAAAGTTGTTATGTTCTGCATAGCCACCATCAAAGAAACTGGTATATAGAACAACATCCTTTGCATCTGTATTCTCTGCTAAATATGCAACAGCATCCTTAGTGTTAGGGTAATCCTTTGTTCCATCATAATCTCGAACGAGAGCAAATGAAGCAACTACATATATTAAACAAACAAATATGCCGGTTACCCCAAATGTTTTTTTAAAATCACCCTTAAAGACTAACTTATCTCCAATATTCTTTAAATTATAAGATATTGGAATAACTGTTCCAAATAAAAAATATGGTATACTTTTAATCGCCATTAAAGATAATAACAATGTACCTAAAGTAAGCAATATATACCTCAGTTTAGTTTTTCCGTCTTTATTTAAGACATAAACAAAGACAACAAAAAGAATAGTAATAAAGAATATCATACCATCTATCCACTTAACATCTGGAACACTCATCTCTAAAATACTAGAGTTTATAGCATCATCACCGAATGAAGTAAATATATAGAGAACAGACTTGTATCCATATGGATTAATAAATCCCATAATAATCATCAATCCTGCAACTATATATATTGGAGCCTTATTTAATGGCTCAACATTAAGTGAAAACTTATTTATTGGTATAGTTTCAATAATATATGGCAGTATAAAAGCAAATGATAACCACCACATAGAAGAATGACAATTTATCAATGCTAATGAAACAAAAGGTAACGGAATTAGATACTGCCATTTTTTCTTTTGTGCATATTTTTCAAGAAAAAGAAATTCAACCAAAAGTAAAGTATATGTAAATATTTGAGGTCTTGAAACCATAAACCACACACATAGCAATAAATAAATATATGTTGTTATTAATACCGATAAGTAAAATCTGTTATCCGACAACAACATACATAATTTATAAATTAGATAAACTATGATAAGTGCTGTTATATATACCACTGCAATTACACCAAATTTGCCAAAATTGGTATACATAAAATAAAATATTACATCAACTAACCATTGTTGAATTGTAAAATTGAAATTACTATGTATGGTAAACGGCTCTATAATTGGAAAGCCATTATTGACAATGTAATTTCCGTGATTTAGTAAAAACCAAAAGTCATTATCTAAATTAAGTGAGATTATTAAGGTTGGTAAGAGCATAAAAGCAATTAATATTATCTTTTCAATTTTTTTTTGCTTTTGTTTTATCACTTTTTCTCACTTCCCTCTTCGTGATAATCTTGCTCAACATTCACATTCCACACTTTATCGATAGATATATTTCCATTAATGTATTTTGAAGCATAGATTCCTGTAAGCATAGAATGATCCATATTGTTATATCTATGCTGTCCGTTTCTACCTACACAAACAAGATTTTCAAATTTGTTTAAATATTCTTTAACTAAACTGAAATCTTTATATGTGCCAAAGTAAGCAGGATAAGCTTTTTCCTGTCGTAAAACAACAGCATCAATAACATTATTCTTATCAAGAACCCCCATTGAATCCAATTCATTGAGGGCAAAAGATGCTATATCGCTGTCAGAACTTTTCCAAAAATCGTCTTGCTCTGAACAAAAATACTCAAGACCAATCCAAACATTTTTTTGAGGTTCCTTAACCATAAAAGGAGACCAGTTATTGAAGATTTGAATTCTTCCTACCTTTACTGAACCATCCTGAACATATATCCAACAATCAGGAGGAATATCATTTAAGGTTTTGAATTTTGTAGCATTCTTTAATTTTAGTTGGTCTATCAACACACCAACTGTTATGAAATCTCTATACGGTAATTCAGTAGAAACCTTAGTAATTTTTTCTGGAACATCTATACTCAAGGTAGAAACTAAATCCTTAATAGGCATAGAGGAAATCAAATAATCACAATCAATTATTTTTTCAGTATTATCTGCTGTCCTTAAACCTACCGACTTAATTTTGTTATTCTCAATAAAAATTCTTGAGCAAACAGTATTATAAAAAATTGTTCCACCATTTGCTTCAATCCTATTTGCCATACCCTCCCACAATTGTCCTGGTCCAAACTTTGGGTAATAAAACTGTTCTATAAGAGAGGTATCATTAGTTTTATAATTCTTATTTAAAGATTTTGCAATAAAATCATATACCATCTTAAACAGTGAAAGCTTTTTCACACGTTGAGCACCCCAGCTTGAATCAAGCAAAGCCGGAGATACCCCCCATAATTTTGTTGTATATTCTTTAAAGAAAAGATTATATAGCGGTTTGCCAAATCTATTAATATAGAAATCTTCTAATGAATCACCTTTTCGTTTAAAAAGACAAGACCATAAATATCCAAATGCACACTTGATACTTGTAGCAAAGCCAAGCTTTTTAAGAGTATCCATATCTAATGACACTGGATAATCAAAGAATTTGCCATCATAATAAATTCTTGATACTCTTCTACGCAAAAGCATAACATCATTGGAATTATTGGGGTCAGCATCTCCAGAATATGAACACATTTGAGGCACTTCAATTTCTGAACTTATTGTAACACCTTGCAAATTCAAGATATCCAACCAAATTTTGTTTATATTCTCATCCTTAGAAAAAAATCTATGACCACCTAAATCTATTCTGTTTCCATTATGATTTACTGTCTTAGAAATTCCTCCTACCTGAGAACTCTTCTCTATGATAAAGATTCGTACATCGTTATTATCTTTCAGAAGCTGATATGCTGATGTTAATCCAGCCGGACCAGCTCCGATTATAACAACTGTTTTCACTCTTCATCACCTCACTTATAAATTAAGAAACGTCGTGCCAAAAAATTCCACAATAGAACTAAACACGCCATAACAATTTTCGTTACAGCATAATTACATCCCAGTATTTCAACACCAAAATGTATACCCACTTCGGTAAATAACAAACCCAAAAAACCAATAATTACATACATCAAAAAATCAAAAACAGAACTTTTTGTTCGAGATGTATCCTGAACAAAAACAAATCTTTTCGATATAATGTAATTAACAATAATACCACCAATAAATCCTGTAGCCGTTGCTATAAATAAACTATATGCAAAATCTTTTAGTATTAACTTATATACTATTGAAAGAATAGAGAAATCAACAATAAACGCTATACCACCGACAATAGTATATCTAAAAAACTGAGTTAATAGATCTTTAACCATCATAGTTTTTACTATAAAGTCTTAATATTTGCCATACATCTTCAAAGTTTACAAAAGCACATCCACTTGCATTAAAGTCTTTTGCTCCTTGGAATTGAAAATCTATAGCAACGTTACCATCAATATCAATATATCCCCATTCTCCGTTTTTCTTTACAGCAGCAAAGCCATTTGAAAAACTATTAGCTTCTTCAAAATACATATCCTTGAAAACAACTTTACCTTTAGAGTCAACAAATGTCCAACCTTTGTCCAATTTTACTGCCGCATATGTATTATCCAAAAATAGCTTTGCATCAAGAAATTTAGTATCTGTAATTTTTTTACCAGAAATATCAATCATAGAATAGCTACCATCTTTGTTAACAAACATAGCATCATTTCTGAAAATAATTCCTCTATCATCCTGAACTACTTCAGTATATTTCTGATTGTTAATTTTCTCAAACTTATCATTGAGAATTATCCATTGGCTATCTTGCTCAACAGCAACAACACCATTTGCTAACAACGATGTATTTGTATAATCTGAACTAAGCTTTTTATACTCTTTATTATAGAATGCCCATGTCTTACCATTATTAACGGCATAAACATCACCTACAACAGATTTCAAATCAGTAAACTTTTCTTTTATTTGAACGGTCATTTTCTTATTGCCTTCACCATCAACATAGTAAAGCTGACCATCCTCTGTAGAAACAGGAGCTAAACCATCAATATATGGACCAACTGACTTAAAGATCATAGGAGACATCTTTTCTCCTATTTCATTAGCAAGTCCCCATTTATCCTCATATTTAACTGCACAATAACCTTCGCTAAAAACGGCTACATCATCATATGCTTCTCCAAAATAATAAATATATTTAATATCCTGCATTATTTTTGAGATCTCTTTAGTTTCTATTTCTCTTTTTACAACAGTATTATATAAGGCATAACAACTGTTGAAGTCGTTATCTTCAAGATATCTCTTAAGCAAAAATTCGTATGCTTCTGGTGATTTTGAGAAGGTTTCAACCATTTGTTCACCCCACTCAATAGCACCATTAATATTTTTCTCTTTTACGTAAAGATTGCCTACTTCAAGATTAATATCAATATTATTTTCAATTTCTAATGCACTAGCATAGCATTTAAGTGCCTCTACTGCTATTCCTTGTTTAGCGTAGTTTCTTGCTTCTGAAAGATATGCCTCATACTCTGCTAATGTTGTTGACCTTGTATTAATAAGCATATAAAATGACAACGCCATACATACCACTAAAGCAATCGGTGCTAATGTTTTATATCCCTTCATCTTCCTGACCTCACATTCCTGTTAATATAACTGATATATATGTGCCTATCATAATTGCTGGTGCAAACGGAACCACGTCTTTTCTGCCTTTTTTTCTTGTAACAAGAACAAAAACAGCGACAAAAAAGGCAACTATCAGTGACATAAACACAGCACCCCAAATTCCATTCATTCCAAGCAATAAACCCATTACGATAAATAATTTAATATCTCCATATCCAATTGAATTTTTCATACAAATTGAGCAGAGAAAAGCTGCTAATGTTATTGCAACTGTTGCAATAAGCTCTGTAATGATATTGCCTACGATATATGTTCTTTCAAAAATCAATTCAGGAATAATTAAAATCGCACGGAACGACAATCCAGCAAGAATAAACACATTTGGAATTCGATAGGTTTTAAAATCAATCAAAGCAACCGGCCATAACAATGAAAGAACGAAAAATCTCTTAAGAGAAAACAATACAGAATTTGAGCTATACATAAACATAAAAAATATTGCAATTGCTATATTAATTATAATAAATATAGCACTATAGATTAAAATGAATTTTTTGCTTACAACTGGTTTTCCATCATCTTTGATTTCATTTAAACCCTTGTCCTTAGTTAGCAGATAAAAAACCACAAGATTTATAATAATCACAGAAATAAGCAATATTATATTTTCAATTGTCATTATTTCACCTCAATCTTTATCCCTTAGTTTTTCCTTTGGATTCTGTTTTTCCTTTGGTTTCTGTTGTTCCCTTAGATTCTGTTTTTTCTGATTCTGATTCTGATTTAGTTTCCTCTTTAGGACTAGGATCTCCATATCCTGTTTTTACTTCAACCTCAACACCCGGATTTTTTTTCTTGAAATTATTTACCGCAGTATTAACTGTTGCCATATCAGATGAATCAGGAACAACAACAACAACCTTATATTTTCGTGTACTCTTATCAGATTTTAAAGTAGTATCTTTTCCTGTAGAATCCTTTACCGTTATATCAGTATCTAGATTATTAACACCCTTTTTCAAGGTAGAATAAGTTTGTTTAATCGCATTTTCAATCTCATCAGGATTATTTACATATGTATCATCAAATGTATCTATAGATCTAATTCTCACAAATTGATTCTTTGATGAATCATACGCATGAAAATCATTTGCTGAGGATGTGTAAGAATAGTTCTTTTTCTCAGATGAGATTATCGAGTTACCTCGTGTTAAATTACCTTTATCCCAAATGGTTTTAGTAGAAGGAGTAGCACCATTTTTTAGTGAAACACCCTTACCCCAAGCTTTTGTATCAGCTCTTTGAATAAAGTTGAAAGTATAGTCAAAATCTAACAATCTTACAACTTCAACTTTATAAGAAACAATAATACTAATCTCGCTCTGGTCTTCATCAGTAAGAAACGTGGTATTTAAAAAATTAAGACCACTTAATCCACCCTTAACACGACACCTCTTCAAAAAAGCTTCTGGCGTATCTCCTTCATAGCTAACCAGATTCTTTTTGACGCATTGCTTAGCAAGTGCCATACCTACTCCATTTTTTATATATTCGGCAGCACTATCATCCTCGGCTTTACCAGCACCTTGTGCAAACATAGAAGAAATATCAGAAGAGAAGTTAGATGTACCTTTACTAATCTTATTTAACACCTCAGAAAACGAATCCATCATCTCGGAACTTTTTCCACCGGTTCCGGACATATATTCCGATAAATTAAATGTTTCGTATAAGTAAGCATACTGTGACATTTCTTTTGCCGCCGAGTTTAAAGCAATTCCCATCTTTGCTTGAACATAACAAATGTCAACAATGGAAAGAACCGTATAAATGGCAAAAACAAATGCAGTCAAAGCAATAGTAGCTTCTGCTACTATTGCTCCTCGCTCTCTATTTTTATTTTTATTTTTTTTGATAAATGCTTTAACTCGCCACATATGTCACACCCACAATTTAAATCACAAATTAATTATTTTGCCTCAAAAACAATATTGAAAGCTTCACCATCTAAAGCAACATAATTTTCTGCTTCACTACCAGGTGCTGAAATAATCTTTACAGTCTTTTCTTTATCTAAAGTAAAAGGCGAATCAATAGTTTCAACACTTTCAGGTATATATATTTCGCTTATATTAGTAAAACCAAAACTTAGCATTTCTATTGATTTTAATCCATCATTCAACTTAACGTCACTCAGTTCTTTACAATTGTTAAATGCGAATTCAGAAATAGTTTCTAATCCAGCACCAGAAATAAAGACTTTTAATGCTGTACAATTCTCAAAACAATGAGAACCTATTTGTTTAACGTTGTCAGTAATTTTAACACCAAGCAACGTTTCGTTGTTTACGAAAGAATTCTCATCAATAGCAACAACAGTTTTGCCATCAATTTTTTCTGGTGTTACAACAACTTCATCATCACCATTGAATTTTGTAATAGCAACTCCACCATCAACATCTTTGTACTCAAACTTTGATGCATCAGTTTCAGGTGCATTCTCAATGTCAGAAAGTGATGTTTCTTTAGAATCACTTTTCTTTGGTTCTTCATCTTTAGAACTAGAGACTGTTCCTGTAGGATCCTGTGGCTCTGTCACCTCATTATCATTACCACAAGCAACTAATGTTGACATCAATGCTAACACAACAAATAAATATACTAATTTTTTCATATCAATTCTCCTATATATCAAAAGTATACCAATCATTTTTGTCTTTTTTGATAGATGCTTTAACTCGCCACATATGTCACACCCACAATTTAAATCACAAATTAATTATTTTGCTTGGAAAATCAAATGATATTCTTCGCCTTTTTCATTAACATATTGTTCTGCAGCAGAACCACTTTCAGCAATTACAGTAATATAATGATCATCATAGTTAACTGTAAAAGGATAATTGATTTCTGTTACACTACTAGGAATCTCAATTTCAGTTAAATTGGTTAAAGCAAAACACAAACCGTCTAATGTTTCCAAACCATCATTTAGTTGGATATCGTGTAGCTTTTTACAACCATTAAAGGTATACATCTCTAATTTCTTTACAGAAGCTCCAGAAACAAATACCTCTAAAGCAGTACAATTCATAAATGAACTAGTCTCAAGGGTATGAACCGTATCAGGTACCTTTACACCTTTCATAGTACTGTTATTAACAAAAGCGTTTTCTCCAACAGTTACAACATTTTTTCCGTCAATAGCACTTGGAATTACAACAATCTCATCTTCACCATTAAATCTTGTTATAGAGATACCACCATCAACGTCAACATACTCAAAAAGAGAAGCCTCTGTTTCTTTAGCCTTTTTAACATTCTCAGCAGAAAATGTGTTTGAAGGTTTATCCTCTTTCTTCTCTGTTGAAACAACAGAACTATTCTCTGCTGAAGCATTACCACCACTCTCTGGGGTATTTGGTTCATCATTGTTACATGCTGAAAATGAAATTGCCATTCCAGCTATTAAAAGAAGTGTTAATATACGTTTCATAAAATTTTCCTCCTAATTATAAATATCCTCTTACTTCGTATATATCAAAAGTACACCTATCTTTTTTAATAAATGCTATGACTCACCACATATGTCACTCACAATTTAAATCACAAATTAATTATTTTGCTTCGAAAACAATGTTTAATGCTTCTCCGTAAAGTGAAACATAATTTTCTGCTTCACTGCCAGATGCTGAAATAACTTTTAAAGTATTTTCTTTATCTCCTGTAAAAGGCATATCAATTGATTCAACACTTTCAGGTATATAGATTTCGCTTATATTAGTTCCACCAAAACTTAACTTTTCCATTGATTTCAATCCATCATTCAACTTAACTTCACTCAGTTCTGTACAATTACCAAATGCAAATTCAGAAACAGTTTCTAATCCCGAACCAGAAATAAAGACCTTTAACGCTGTGCAATTCTCAAAAGAATGAGAACCTATTTGTTTAACATTATCAGTAACCCTAACACCAAGCAATGTTTTATTGTTTATGAAAGAATTCTCATCAATAGCAACAACAGTTTTGCCATCAATTTTTTCTGGTATTACAACAACTTCATCATCACCATTGAAGCTTGTAATAGCAACTCCACCATCAACATCTTTGTACTCGAACTTTGATGCATCAGTTTCAGGTGCATTTTCGATATCATCAAGTGATGTTTCTTTAGAATCACTTTTCTTTGGTTCTTCATCTTTAGAACTAGAGACTGTTCCTGTAGGATCCTGTGGCTCTGTCACCTCATTATCATTACCACAAGCAACCAATGTTGACATCAATGCTAATACAATAAATAAATATCCTAATTTTTTCATATCAATTCTCCTTTATTATGAATATCCTCTTATTTCGTGTATATTAAAAGTACACCAATCACTTTTATCCTTTGGATTGTTTGAATAGCCTTGTGAAATTGGCAAAGCAATCATTAACGGCTTTACACGTATGGTTGCGTTAAGCTCAAAATATGATTTAGCATTTTTAAGCATATACGTGTTCTTTCCCGTGTATTTGCGCATATTTGCTTGAATTAAATCACCAACACGCCTATACATTTCTGATGCAGATGAGTCATTTTCAAATCCTAGATACAAGAATAGATAAATATAATCGCTATAGAACAATCCGTTATCACAGTATTTATCATCTCCTTTTGAAGTAGATAGATTACTATCAATTGTATAACGCCAATTTTCACCAGTTTTATAAAGCTCTACTTGGAAGCCTTTCTCAAGTCTGTTTAGATCCTCACCTGTTTCTAAAGCTGTTAAAAGCAGTATTGCAATACACTTTATTGCAGGAATAGGAACAATACCTGATGTCGCAGCAGAAATTGCATCTGCTGCAAGTTCAATTGCTAATGCAGTATAAAGTGTATCTCCCTCTTTATTACTAGAAGTCCAAAAATTCTGAAAGCCTGACAAGGTGTTAAGCAAATATCTGATTTCAAATATATCAACATAGGCAGATGTAACATTGCTTTTATTTTCCTTACCATACAAGACATACTCTACTTCAGCACCGTGAAGTATATTATTGGTTGAGTTAATCATCTTATTCGTTAATGTTTTATTATAAGAATCAGTTATATGCTCACTCAACCAAGCTCCTTCTTTATCTTTGTTTCCTGTTACATTGCTATATTCCGTTGTATAGTTTTTTTCTATGTCAGCTGCAGTCTTACCATTTTCCAAACATAGCTTATACTTACCTTCGTTAACATATGTTTGGTAACTAAACATATCCATCACATACTCAGTAGAGTAGAGAGAATCACGCACTCCGTCAAACTTCATATCAACCAAGCTTGAAATAACACCGCCGAGGCCAGATATTATACTACTTCCTAATTTGAACGGTCCATTTGCATCTAAGCCAGATGGAAACTCAGCTGGTTTATAGGTACCACTATTTTTATATAAATTTGTCTTTGAAACGTTGCTTGATCTGTCCTGTTCCTTAGCCGCTTTTGCAGCCTCCTCACCTTCGTTTTCTTTTCCATCAACCTTATCTTTTTCTTCGTTTACCTTTGACTCATCCGTATCCTTAAATTTATCTTTAAGCCATTTGTAAAACTTAGGACTTTCTGAAGTAAGGTCTGGATTATATTTAGCCTCTTCAAATTTATAGGTTTTCACTTCAGCATTTGGATCAGATTTATATGGTGAAAATGTCTCCTTAAAAATACTTGAAGCTTTGCTGGATACCTGAGCATTAGTAAGATTTTCACCTATTTGTCCTTTAATAGCATTATAGGCAGTATTATAGCTATCAATATCGATAAGCTTTTTGCTTGAGAATTTCATTGATTCGATTGTTGATTTTACATCCTTTAAACGCTCACGAATATTTACCAATCTTGTTTTAAAGTCCAAAATATCCTGTTTACTAACACTTAAAACTTCACCTTTGGTTTCTATTTTCTCAATTGATTTCCAGTCATTTTTCGCCATGTCAGTATCCTGAACTTTTGCATTGTTTTTCCAGGTTGTATAGTCACTATGATAATTACCAGCTTTTGTACTCAGTGTATCTAAGCTATATGGGTTACTTCCTGAACCATCAATTAATTTATCTAAGGTTTTAATACAATTATCTAAATCAGTTACATGCTTAGAAAGGATAGTATCAACATCTTTTATTGCATTAGATACGGTCTTACCATTTGAAATAGTAACCTTATCTGGATTAATATTATTGATATTCTCTGCTGAGTATTTCTCCAGCTTATTTACTAATCTTAGATATCTATTGTTAGTACCACCTTCGGGAACACCAGCTGTAAGGTAATCCTTATGCAAATCTTTAACAGATTGAGTTAGACTATCGTATCTACTTTCCCAATCACTAGGAATATCATTACCAAGAGTACAATCCTTTGTCGCCAAAACTTTAGCATAACAATCTAACATAATGTCAGCATAATATTTAAAATTATCAAGATATGGATTGACTACTGAATCAACTTTTTTCCACCACTGAATAGGATGATACTGGTTTGAAGCCGTACCAATACTTGCATCTACTAAGGTGTTTCCAACTGCGTCGGAAACCGCTTTTCTGCTATCTTTAAACCACTGAATACTACTTTCTAAATCGTCTAAAAAGCTAGTCAGTTTAGGACCATCAATATAATAAGTCTCATTTCCTGAATCATCTGTTTCTTTACGAGAGTAGACATTTGTTTTATTGTAAGAATATAGGTTTATCGGATATGTAGGTCTATAAAACTGTGTTAATCCACTAGTTCCATTCAAATTAGAAACCATTAACTTCGATACATCTCTATAGGTTTCACGTGCCTCCTTCATATCTTTTAACATACCCTTTAGCTTGGTTACAGTCATCTTCTTGCCTTCATATTCAAGTAAAGCTTTGTATGTCTTAAATGCAGCATCCATAAACTCTTCTTCAGATTTAGCATACTCCTGCTTATCCTCAACTAATTTCTCATCTTCTTTAGCTTTGCCTAGTACATCCTTAGCACCACTTTTTTTCAAACGGTCAATTACTTTTGTTGAAATCTGTATTGGTGCTCTATACTTCATAAACTCAACCATCTGATCCTTTATTATTACAGATGATGTACCAATTGAAGCTTCTTCTGAATTTCCACCCTTATACGCTTTTACAATATCCTTGGTTTCAGTTTGAATTTCCATTTGAAACAGGTCATGGATTTCTTTGTCATGCAAAAGAGTACTAACATATGCCATTAAAGATTCCGCATCATCTGCACTTAATCCTTGTGAGTACAACGCTTGAAGGAAAAATTGAGCAGACTCTTCATAAAAATCTTCGATATTCTGACAAGAACCCATTAATCCGTAAAATTCGCTTAAATCCTTGTCATAATTCGCCATTAATGAGTTAAGTGCTAAATCAGCCGAAGATGTTGCTACACCTTGAGAAAGCTTAACTCTACTCAAATCTACAAATATTCCGGAAATCACAATGCAAGGAATCAGTATGATTACCAGAAATACAGATACTGCACCTTTTTGAAAATCTCTCTTTTTCATACCCTTCTCCTTAATTAATATATTCTGAAATCTTTTCCATAATGCCTTTTGTTTTTTCTATCGCACTCTGACCTTTTTTGGTAGATTCAACCCAATCCTCAACCATATCAACATTTCTGATAAATTCAGGAGTATCAGATACCGGAACCTCACAACGACTTGCAGACTCATAAGAAAAATAGTTCGTCATACCTAAAAGTCTAATTGGAAGTGGAACCTTATATAATACCTCAACCTCAAATGTCGAATAAACAAAAAAGTTGTTAAATTCTGCAGTTAATTTTGAAGTTGATGGCTTCATATGACTAAATAATCCCGTTTTAATACCTTTAATTTTACTAGATATTTGTTCTTCTACCTGTGTTTCAATGGCACTCATTCCAGATTCTTTACCAACTTCACCAAATAGGTATCTATATGGTTCAATGCTATACTCTGCATCTTTTAATGATGGTACCTTTCCTTTGTCTGTTACTTCACGCAGAAGAGGATCTGCACACTGTGCTGAACCATAGTAAGCCATTTGAGTCACGATTGAATCAATACGACTTTTCTGAAAATAGGCATTTCCCATGAATATCATTAAAAAGATAATCAAAAACATAATCGGAAAAACCATTGTAGCTTCTACGATCAACATACCTTTTTCATTCTTCACTTTTTTTGTTAGCTTTTTAAAAATATTCATACAAAATCCCTCTTTAAGATTAAATGAAAATTTACTATTATGTGTGGCGAGCTTTCGCCACACATAATAGCGATAGGGTGGTTGTTCATTATTTTGCAATAGCGTTGTTAGCATTACTGCTAATAGTTTTGAACATACTGTTGATAAGCTTAGTAACCTGCTTTCTGAAAATAATAGCAAGTAGAACAGCTATACCGATAAGTACAACGATTGATACAACGTTAACATCACCGTTTTCTTTTCTAACAAACTCTATAGCCTTACACTGTGCAGTAACAGCCATGCGAGTAGCCATCATATTGATTTTACGAAACATTTCAATCCATCCCCCTTTCAAAATATTTATATTAAATAATGATTAAGTACCCAAATTAGTAAAAATAGGAACTAAAATCATCACCAATATACCAGTAAACATAATACAGATAGGTATCAGCAACTTACTTGCAGCTTTTTCTCCTTGGCGACGTACATTCTGTTTTTTAGCCGACCATACTTCTTTACTTTGTTCCATAAGCATAATAGTAAGTTCACTATTACCTTTAACAAGACCTTGCACTATTGTTGATGCGAATTTTTTGATTTCTGGAATAATGCATCTTGTACCAAAGTTGAATATTGCATCAATCTCTGCAACACCATTATTCATTTCGTCAACTGTTTTTTGCATTTCTTTGTATAAAGATGTTTCACCTGTATAAGCAATCTCTTCCCAAGCTTCTTTTAAAATCATACCTGCATTTGTCAAAAGAGCTAGTTTAGATATAACCTCTGAGAAATCGCTAAGCATTTCTTCAGATCTTTTCATTATTTTATTTTCTGTAGCCGTTCCAAAATAGTAATAGGCCAAACCAGCAAACATAACACACACAAGAAAAGCAGCAAAACTAACTGATAAGCCATACATAACAAACGCCAGAACCATTGCAGTTGCCGCCATAGTAATTTTTTGTGAGTAGATAACTCTCAAATAATAATCAGCATATTTAGCTCCATAAAGAATGTCTAAATTCTTACGTAGCTTACGATCTGCTTTAGATTTATATTTATAATTAATAAGCTCTGTAAAAGCATATCCTACAAAATAAATCTCCTTTAATGGATAATCTTTTTCTTCTAATGAGTCAAAAAGTGATGCATTCTTTTTACCTTTGAAATAAAGAAATAACCAAAATACAAAATAAACACTGCCGATACTCATTACAATAATATCAGTCGTTGTAAGTGCCATGGTTATCCCTCCTTATACCTTAATATCCAAAACAATTTTTCCAATGACATATGAAGCAACGAACAGTCCGATTCCAATCGTTGTAGATATTATACCTGTAGGTGTAACAAATTTATCAGCAAGCTCTTCACCCGTTAGTTTAATCATACCTATCAAAAGAATGGGCATAACTAGCATAATATTCTGTTCGTTTTTACCTCCTGTAACTACAGTTTCAATATCCTCTGCGATTTCCATTTTATCGCTTAAAATTTCATGTGTGCTACGAATTGTATCCTTTATATTACCACCTTTACGATAGCAAATTCTAAATACATTCGCAAAGCTTTCTATATCACCAAGTCCACTTCTTCTGCCGAAATCCTCAAGAATATCTTCAACATCAACGTTATTTGCCATTCCTGAAATAATAACTTCAAGTTCTTTTAATATGAACGCATCCTCTTCATACTGAACCTTAAGGTCATCATAAATATTTTTAAATGAATCTGTTACGTTTTTACCAGCACCTAAAGATGTTGTTAAGGATTCAAGCATATCTCTAAACTGTAATTTTAATGCTCTTTGCTTTTTTGCAATTATCTGTTCTGTTCTAATAGGCAAAAACATAACACCAGCTGCAATACCTACCGAACCAGAAATTAGTATATTTAAAACATACGTTAATGTTGTGGGCTCTCCAAATTCATTTTTTCCTATACCACCATAAAACAAATAACCAACAGCGGCACCTACTGCAAATCCAAGAAGAAAATATAAAACTTTTTCAATAGGCTTCATATAGTAAACCTTGTAATTATATGTAGGTATATTTGTAGCTGAAAGATAGTATTGAGGTTCCTGTTCTTTCTTTTCTTTCTTAAATAATCCCATTTTCTTTCACCTTAAATCTTAATCTTTATACCAGAAAGTCTTAATTTATAATCGTTTATCATTTCATTCTTTGTTCGATTAAGACTACCTGACACCTTTTCTAATGTAGTATTTTCGTCTTCTTCAAAAACATATAGTGGATTTAATATTATTTTTCCATCTTCATATCCAACAACCTCAGTTATTTCCATGGTCTTTCTGGATTTATCACGCAAACGTGATAAATGGATAATAATATCTACGGCAGAAGCAATCTGCTGACGTATAGCTTCAAGAGGAAGACCAGCCGCACCCTGCAATACCATTGTTTCAAGACGACTAAGCATATCTTCGGTAGAGTTTGCGTGACCTGTTGAAAGTGAACCATCATGACCAGTATTCATAGCCTGAAGCATATCCAATGCCTCACCACCACGAACCTCACCAACAACTATTCTTTCAGGACGCATTCTCAACGAAGACTTAATCAAATCACGGATTGTGATTTCTCCGACACCAGAAGCGTTTGCGTTTCTTGTTTCAAGGCTAACAAGGTTATCAACACCTGTTATCTGCAATTCGGCAGAGTCCTCAATGGTAATTACACGCTCATCACGAGGAATGTAGTTAGATAACGCATTAAGGAATGTTGTTTTACCAGAACCAGTACCACCAGCAATAAAAATGTTGTATTTCGCTTTAACTAACAGCTCTAATTTATCAGCAATCTCCTGTGTAATTGATCCATACTGAATCAATTTTGCAATAGTCATAGGAGTTTTTGAGAATTTACGAATTGTAAGAGTAGGACCACATAAAGCAATAGGAGGCAAAACAACGTTAACACGAGATCCGTCTGGAAGTCTTGTATCACAAATAGGATTTGCCTGGTTAACCTCACGTCCAGCCAAGCCAACAATTCTTTGAATAATATCCTCTAAACGACGTTGGCTTTCAAATTGTTTGTCAAGCTTGAATAATCGGCCACTCTGCTCAATAAAAATATTATCTGGACCGTTTATCATAACCTCGGTAATCGTATCATCCTTAATGATGCTGTCTAACAAACCAAAGCCTCTAATAGAGCTATACACCTGTTCAACAATTGAAACACGCTGGTCTATAGAACAATACTGATTACCAATACGCTCAGTAACAATATCTTCTACTTTAGCTTGAAGTTCATCGTCCTCCATTTTGCTAAGTGGTAAATTTTCAGTTACATACCTTTTTATTTCTGTGACTAATAATTGCTCTTGCTCAAAATCCATAAACATTCTCCTCTGTTAAAGAATTTTATCGAACATCTCATTTGTGCAAAGCTGCTCAATAACCTGTGCATTAGTTGCATGTTCATATCGAGGAGCTCCTCCAATATTTTTTAACTCAATATCAGTAAGAGCTGTGCCTGTTTTATTACTAAACTTGTTATAAATCAAGCTCAAACGGCTGGTTAACGGAGAATCAGATTTGTTCTCAATTGTTGCAAGTGCATTATACGCTCTAGATATCTTATTGTTAGAAATTTTCGAACCATCGCCAACCCATACAACAGAATGAGCCAATTTGCAAATTTTAAGAGAGTCTTTGTCTAAGCCGAAATCACAATCAATAATAATATAATCATAAGACCCTGTTAATTTCAGTTCAGAAACAAGACTTACAATTTCATCGCCACCCAGCTCAAGCATATCAAGTGCTATTTTAGACTGTGAATAAAAATATACACCTCTCGCATCCTGCTTAACACAGCTTTCCAATTTTAGAGGAAGATTTACTTTTTTACTCTTCAAAGCAAAAATAATATCGCTCATATCAAATTGACCTTCACCAGAGAAAAACGTGTCAGAAGAACCAAATTTTTCAAGATTAAGGTAAAGAGTCTTTTTATTTTTTGCCCCAAAATGCAAAGCCGCCGCTGCTGCCATTGTAGATGCACCAGTACCACCACTAACAGAATTAAATATGCAAATCTTAGTACTATCTTCGTCTAATTTAAGACCCGAGATACTACTTGCCTTTTCTGAATACACACTTAGAATTTGCTTATATATAAGATCTGCCTTTTGGAATTTACAAATAGCTATTTGGTCATTTTTCATATCGATATCAGGAGTATCAACAAAGTAAGCAAATCCACAACGTTTTGGCAAACTAGCAATATTAATTTCAAATGCATCGTTGGCCACCAACACATCAATTTTGGCTTCAGCTAACCCTGATAATGCTGAATTAAGCTCCGTAAAAGAATAAATTTCAAATTTATCAGCATATTTAGTGCCGAATACAGTAACAATACGATTCAAATAACTAATATCTTTTTCTAATATTGCAAGTTTGATTTTCATCTCTATACCCCTATTATTAATTCACGAATTTTATTTAACTAAAACGATTTGTCAAAATATATAAATCTTCACCCAACATATTATATAATTTGCAATCATAAAAGCTCGGGATTAAAGCAAAAGCTATTATACCCAGTTTTGGAATATTATAACATAAACTCCCCTATAAGTCAATCATTTCACAGTTTTTTCGAGCTTTTCAGAGCTTTTTTGCGATGATAGTTAAATCTCAAAGTAAATTCTATAATGGAAATTGCAATTCAAATTAAGGGCTTGTTTTAAAGATAAAAAAATCATACCAAATGTAAAGATAAAATAGATATAGATAAACGACTACTACACCACTCAAAAGGGGATATTTCGTTGTTTTTCAAAGCTCTATAACAGATGTCAGATTATAGAACATAAATCTATAAAAAAGCAAGGCGTATTTTGAAAAACCCCTTAAAATTAAAATAGAAAAACTAGCATTTTACTATTGTTTTAAAGGTTCAAAATACACCTTGCTTCGCTTTTGTGAAAACTACTAAAATTGTAGAATTAAATTATCAATAATAAACAAAATAGAGAAACTAAGCACTTCCTTTAAAGCACTTATTCAAAATATTAACCAAGCTCTATCATTTTATCAATACACTTGCTTGCCTTTGTCATTGTTTCATCATCAAGAAGAATTTCTTCTCCACCATTGCCTATAATTGTTCTATAAATATCAACAAGTGTTGTTGCTTTCATATCAGAACAAATAAGCTCTTTTGAAAGAGTATAGAATGTTTTATCAGGACATTCATATGAAAGATGCTGAGCAATGCTTATCTCAGTACCAATAATAAATTCCTTTTTATCTGATTTTACAGCATAATCCATAATTGCAGAGGTTGAACCAACAAAATCTGCATATGCAACTACGTCTTTTGTACACTCAGGATGAACTAAAAGCTCTGCGTTTGGATGCATTTCCTTAGCCTTTCTTGCATCTTCAGCAGGAACAGCTGCGTGAATAGGGCAACCACCCTGTAATAGTTTAATATTTTTTTCTGGTACCTGCTTTGCTACATAGCTACCAAGATTACAATCAGGTATAAATAGAATATTTTTATTTGGTAGCTGTTTAACGATTTTTACAGCTGACGCTGATGTAACACAAACATCGCACACTGTTTTTAGTGATGTAGTTGTGTTTATGTATGCTACCACTGTGTAATCAGGATATTCTGCTTTAATTTCTTCTATCATTTCCTTGCTCATTTGCTCAGCCATAGGACAACCGGCAGAAGGGTTTGCAAGATAAACTGTTTTTTGTGGAGAAAGCAGCTTTACAGTTTCAGCCATAAATCTTACACCACACATAATAACAGTGCTTTGAGGTGCTTTTTTAGCCATAACACTCAACTGAAAAGAATCTCCTGTAAAATCAGCAACTTCAATTATATCCTTTGTTTGATAGCTGTGTGCCAATATACAAATGTCCTTTTCTTTCTTTAGTCGGATAATTTCTTCCTGAAGCTCTTTAATGTTCATAGTGTAATCCTCCCCTTGATACTTCCTAAAAACAATTAATTTATTATAAAGATACCGACACTGAAAACAGCGTCGGTTAACAATCTAAATTCTCACAACATTAGTTGCAAATTATAATTATATCTGCATACTATAGTAATCATATAATACACGATACACCAGTTTTTGTCAAGAAATCAGAATATTCACTCTATGAAAAAATTCTAAAAAGCCTATTGACAAATAAATTTTCAGGTGATATAATTGCTCAAAACTCAAGGAGGTACGCAACAATGATGGTTTATTCTTACACAAAAATGAATCAACAGCAGGTCGGTGTCATATTGGGCAACTGGCTTACCTTGTTGCGTTCTAAATAAGTTTTATTTACGAACTTAAACGGTCAGAAGCTCAATCAAGAGCTTTTGGCCGTTTTTTTGCACACTAAACAAAGGAGGGATTAATATGTCGGAACAGCTCGTTCACCAACAAAACAGCAATCAAGAAACAAAAGAAAGCGAACAACAAAGCATTTATAAAAAAGGAGAAATTTATTATGAAAAAATCAAAATCTGTGGACAATTCTGCTCTGACATATTACGAGTCAGGCTTTGAGCGTAATCGTTTAAAAAAAGATATCGGACTTATTGAATTTGAGAGAACCAAAGAAATCCTACTCGAAAATTTACCAAAGCCTCCAGCTGTAATTTACGATATAGGTGGTGCCTACGGCGAATATTCCTGGTGGCTGGCTTCACTTGGATATGAGGTACATCTCTTTGATTTATTCCCTAAAAATATAGAAATGAGCCATGAGCTTGCTTATGAATATCCAGATTGCAGGCTGGCTTCAGCAACGGTATGCGATGCTATTAATGTTCCTAAAGAGGATAAAAGTGCAGACGCAGTGCTTCTTATGGGGCCTTTATATCATATAACCGACTATAACGAGCGTATAGCTGCAATTAAAGAAAGTCGCAGACTTCTTAAAGATGGTGGAATTTTGTTTACGGCAGCATTAACAGCATACTCTGTTTTACTTTATAATATCACAGTGTATAATCCTTTTGGAGATAACCCAAACAAAACACTGGAAGACCTTGATTTTATAAAAATGGTAGAACGTGAAATTAAGGACGGACATCATATAAACCCTGACAATACTATATATAGTGGAATAGGCAGTGCCTATCTTCACACTGCAAAGGCATTAAGAGAGGAGCTTTGTGCAGGTGGTTTTGAAGGCTCTAAGGTACACGGAGTTATGGGTGGTGCTTGGCTTGCTAATAATATAGATGAGCTTTGGAAAAACGAAGCTTCTAAAAACGCACTAATGAACACAGTACGCTTATTAGACACTTGCGAGGAAATTATAGGCTTGTCAGGTCATCTATTGTCTGTATCAAGAAAATAATAAAGCAAAAGCAGGTTTATGTTAATTATCTCAAACAATCGTTGACGAAAGTTAAAAGTGGGTTATAATATTTAATATAAAAAACATCTATACAGGAGGTTAACTCAATGGAGAAAAATATAGATAATTTAGTAGACTTAATCTTAGATAGCTACGATAAATACGATTTTACCAAAAGAATAGATGAGGATAATATTGTTCATAAAGAAACCCTTATAAAGCTTATTGAAGAAATAAGAAAGCTACTATTCCCTGGTTTTTTCGATAACAACAAGGTACGCTCAGAATATATTAAATTTTTAGTAGGAGAGCGATTGGAATTTATTCAGCACAATTTAAAAACACAGGTTGCAAGAGCATTAGGAAATAATGAATTTTGCAAGGACTGCGAACGAACCACCATATTAAAAGAGGCTGACGATATTGTATATCAGTTTTTAGCTAAAATACCAACTCTAAGAGAATATTTAAGCACAGATGTTCAGGCTGCGTATAACGGCGACCCTGCTGCACAGAATACAGACGAAATCATATTCTGCTACCCTGGTGTATTCGCAATTACAGTATATAGAATTGCTCACGAGCTTTATCTTTTGGGTGTACCTATGATTCCAAGAATTATGGGCGAATATGCACACAGCATTACAGGAATAGACATTCACCCTGGGGCAACAATCGGAAAGCACTTTTTTATCGACCACGGTACAGGTGTAGTTATAGGCGAAACAACTGTTATTGGTGAAAACGTAAAAATTTATCAGGGTGTAACTCTTGGTGGAATTTCTACAAGAAAAGGTCAACAGCTTAAAGGCGTTAAGCGACACCCTACAATTGGTAATAATGTTACTATATATTCAGGTACATCAGTACTTGGTGGTGAAACTGTTATTGGTGACGGAGCAACCATTGGTGGTAACGCATTTATAACAAGCTCTGTTGAAGCAGGTATGAAGGTAAGCATAAAAGCACCTGAGCTTGAGTACAAACCAAGCCCAGTAAAAAAAACAGCACAAGGCACACTTTAAAGTGTGCTTTGTGCTGTTTATGCTTATAAAGCAATGAAAAAGCCTTGCTGAAAAAATATTACTTATTAAGGTATGACTTCAGTAAAACCTCTAATATATCGTCTCTTTCCATTCTGCTTATAATCGCTCTTGCGTTTTTATGCGTTGTAATATATGTAGGGTCTTCTGACAGAATATAGCCAACCATTTGATTTATAGGATTATAGCCCTTTTCTTTCAGTGCATCATATACAAGTGTAAGATTTTTTCTAAAAGCCTCGTCCTTATCATTAACAATTGAAAAAACCATTGTTTTATCCATAAAAGAACACCTCCATTATTTTTATTGCCTTACTCGTTAATAATACTATATAATTTATAAAAAATCAATAGAATTTTGTGTGAAATTTTAGGTAATAATTGTTTTACGAACGTAGAATAGAACCTAGCTTTTCAAGTGCAGTCATAATCTTTTGTACAGCTGAACCAGCCTGCTCGTCTGTTAATGTGCCTTCACTGCTACGCATCAGCTGAATTTACAGTCTCTAGTGCTGACAGATTTATTCAATTTGTTATTGCGATTCAAGAAATTTATAATTAAGCACTTAATCACTTACTTGATTTTTTGAAAAAATACAGCCACAGTAATTCTGCCTGTATAGATTATACTCCTTTGATAAAACAATAGAACGCTTATAGCCGTTTTTCTTTTTAAAGTCACTTAACAGGTAGGGAACATTATATTTATTTGAAAGCTCTTTACCTATATTGTTAATTAGCTGAGCATTTTTAAGAGGGCTTATTGTAAGTGTGGTTGTAAAATAATCATAGTTGCCCTGCTGTGCAGCTTCTGCTGTTTTACTTAAACGCAGATTAAAGCACTTAGCACATCTTGCACCACCCTCGGGTGCGTCTTCAAGACCTTTGCTTGCTTCAAAGAAATCAGCAGGATTATACTCACCCTCTAAAAATTCCACCGGATTTTCAAGCGACATACTCTCTATAAGTCGCTTTTGCTCATCTGCTCTGTATCTGTATTCATTATCAGGTGAAATATTTGGGTTATAGTAAAAAACAGTTATTTTAAAATACTTTGATAAATATTCAATAACATAGCTACTACATGGAGCACAACAGCTATGCAAAAGCAGTGTAGGGGTTGTATTACTGCTTTGAATTTTTTCAAGCTCTTTATCAAGTATTTTCTGATAATTCATATTGTTCATTTATTTTCCCCCAGTATAAGGGCTTCAAGCTCAGAATATGTATGTGCTATTTTTTTAGCACCAGCCTCAACAAGCTCAGCCTCATCTCTAAAGCCCCAAGTACAGCCTATAGAATCAACCTTACCATTTTGTGCAGTAAGTATATCAACATTGCTGTCACCTATATATACTGTGTTGGATTTATCTGCACCCAATCTATCAAGTATAGCGTTTAAGGATTCAGGGTTTGGTTTTATGGCATACTCTTCCTTTTTACCCCAAGCCTCTTTAAAGGTGATATTTGGGAACAGCTTGTCGAGTATAGTTTTAACAAATATATCAGGTTTATTTGACAGTACAGCCAGAACAACACCCTTACTTTGTAAACCCTCAAGCACCTGCTGGCTTAGTGGATATGCACAGGTTTTATTTACTACATTAGCACTGTAATATTCATCAAAGTCAGCCTTTAAAGAGCTTATCACAGCTACATCATCACATTTACTGGCTGTTTTAATTAAATTTACTATTCCTGAGCCTACCATAAGCCTGTACTTCTCAGTAGGATGTGGTTCAAACCCGTTTTTAGTAAGTGCATAATTTACCGAGTCTGCTAAATCCTCTAATGTATTTGCAAGTGTTCCGTCAAGGTCGAATATAGCGTATTTATACATAATGTAGCTCCTTAAAATCCGTAATGCTTTTTGATGTAGTCATCTTCAATGTCGTTGTTTTTTGGCTTTTCGATTTTTTTATTTTTAGTAGCTGGGCTTTTCTTAGTATTGTCAACCTCTTTGTTGGTGTTACTTTCTTCAATAGCCTTTAATTTACGGTTATATCTGATAAGCAAAGCTATAGTTAAAGCAGCAATTAATATTATTGTGGTGCAGATTGTACAGTACAGTGCTATTCCGTTAAAATAAGGCAGAGTAGCCGAGTAATTCATAGAGAAATTTGCACCATCAATAATTGCAGTATAGTTTTTATTTTCATCTAATCTTGCTGTTGACTGAATATTTGTTGCTTTGTTTATAATGTTAACATTCCTTATATATTCCTTACTCTCGCTTTTTGCAGTGTAATTAATTTTTATATTACTGTTTGCACCTGTAAGCATATGAGAAATATTTACATTATCAGTAACGTTTATATCTGTTACAACAGACAAATCATTAGTATGCTTTGAATACTCAAAGTTATTTCCACTTCCAAACAAATCAGCTACAGCGTTATTTATTTCATCGTCAGTACCCTGCTGTGTTACCCTACACGCAATTCCGTCTGGTACAGACTCCTTTGAAACAGTAAAGCCCTTTAAAGCCAAAAAGTTATATGCATAATCCAAGCCCTTTTGACCGGTGTTACTGTCGTATACAAAATCAACCGAGCGTTTGAAATTGTTTTCGCCTAAATCTGTAAGATTTATATTAATTCCTTTTATAGTGTATTGCATACCGTCAGGAACTCTTATATCATACACTCCGTTAGTATCGGTTACTTTATAGGTGCTGTTTGTCCATTGTCCACAGGTTTCCCATTCACCATTGCTTAGTCCTACACCCTCACCGTGAGTAGTCTCTTCGGGTAGTGTATAGCTGTAGTCCATTTGAATAGGTGCTTCGGTACCTGAAACAAAGCTTAAAAGATTTATTCTTTCCTCAAAAACCAGCTGTTCTGCAAGAGGTGTACTGCTTTTGTTCTGATCACCATAGTAAATGCTTTCGTTTCTGCAATCAACAAACAGCTTTGTATATTCCTGCAATTTTGCTAAATCTATTTTTTCGTACTTTACAGTAAATTCCATACAATCGTTATTTTGCTTCCAGCTGTATACTCCCTCGGGATTAACTCTGGTTAGCATAAGCTCTTGTAAAGAAGCACCAAGCTTATTGTATGTTGCTATTGGCACAGATAATGTCATTGTTCTGTCATAAAGTGTGTTTTTATGATTTGTTGTAGCTATTTTAACACCTCTTACAGCCTCACCCTTTACAGTTGATGTATTAAGAGTAGATGTCTTACTGCTGAATACCTCGCTGTTATATTTAACTACATTTGAGGTTGACTCTGTTTCAAGCTCTATTTTAGCAGATTGCTCCTGATATAAAGCATCATCAAGCCAAGCAACAAGGTCCATACCGTCGTAATCCTCTTTGTAGTAGGTACCTTTAGAAAGAATTGTATTTGTATATCCATAGGCAACAGCAATTTGTCTTCCTATTACGCTTGCAACCTTGGTTTTATATTCATCAAGTGAAGAAAAGGATAGAACAAAAACACATTTATAGGTTCCCTCTACTGTTTCTGTACGATAGCTTAAATTATTAGGACATTTTTCTTTTATTATATCCTCTATTGTTTTTTGCTTTTCCTGATTATTAGAAATATTTTTATCAAACTCCAAAGTAACTACACGTTCACCAACAAAATCATCTGTAATTTTCATAAGGTTTTCAACCTTAGTGTGAGTTTCTCTACAGCCTGTAGTGGTAATTATTATTACAAAAGCCAGTAAAACTACGGTTAACAGCTTTATTGAAATTTTAAATGTTTTCACTTATAACATCTCCTGTGTAATTTGCACTATTTCTGTTTTTAACAGTAGATTAGTTAAAACAGAAACAGTATTAAAGCCCTTTTTCCTGTTCAAGTAATACAACCCTTGTAGGTGAGGCTTCTGCACCCTCTATTTTTATTGGGAGTGCAACCAGTATATAATTTCCGTCTTTTATTTTTGATAAATCAAGATTTTCTATAACCAATACATCATTAAGAGCAAGCTCTCTATGCACACGCATTTCTTCAAGCTCAAAGCCTATTGATATATTTTCGGTACCTACAAGCTCTATTCCGTATTCCTCCATAACAAATACAGCACTTAAAGAAAGAACACCACCCTCAACACCTTTAATCAGGATTTTTTTATGGCAACGTGGCAATATTCTTTCCATATCCTCACCAGTAAGAACATCTTCAACTGTTATAACAGTACAGCTACCGTAAAATCTTGACATAGGGTAATCTGTAATTGAGTTACCATCATCTATAAAATGCTTTGGGGTGTCTATATGTGTTCCTGCGTGATTGCAAAATTTTATTTTCGATAAATTATATTCATCACCACAGTCTATTCTATAAACCCATTGAAAATCGGTTACAGGGTCACCATCATAAACGGGTGCAGATGTAATCTCTTTTGTTATATCATGTACTATCATAGTCTATCCTCCAATATTATACACACCTTTATTCTACCATATTGTATAAAATAAATAAAGTTTTTTACCGAAAATAGTTGCTTTATGGCAGTGTTTCAGAGTAACATTTTATATAATAAAGTCTATATACAACATTAAAATATTGTTGACTTTTTAGTGCATTTTGGTTATTATATATTATATAAATATATAGATAGTATGGAGGTAATTTTAAATGATAAAAAGAAATGACGATTGCCACAGCAAACTGGCTATAATAATCGCAGCTATCGCTACAATTACAGCTATTGCTGCCACTGTATCTGCTCTTCTTGTTATAAAGGAGAAAAAGAGAAGAAAAGAAGAAAAAGAGCTTGACGAGTATCTTGATTGCTCAATTCAATAATTAACAAAATTAATCCCCGTACATTAGAGCTTTCTGATGTACGGGGATTTTATTATATGGTAGTATCAAAATTTTTCCTGTTATTTTTTCTGTATTCAAGAGGTGTAATTCCATACACCTTTTTAAATTCACGGTTATACAACGAAATATTGTTATAGCCTGAGGCTATTGCAATATTCAACACAGTGTCATTAGTTTCTCTTAGCATTTCTCTTGAGGATTCAAGCCTGCATTGATTAATAAATTTTTTACAGGTGGTATTTGTATACTCCTTAAAAATAGTCATAAAACGGCTTTTACTGAAACCAGCATTATATGCAAGCTCGTCTACTGTAAGTGGTTGCGTGTAATTTTCTTCAATATAAGCAATAGTATCCTTTACTGCAAGATAATTCTTATCAGAAACAGCTGACTGTGTTTTTATTTTTACATAATCAAATTCATACAGGTTTATAAAAATCGAGTATAGACAATTCATAATTTTCAACTGACTAAATTGAGGCTTCTCACTTGCCAATTTTGCAATCTGTAAAATACATTCTCTTATTTCGTTATAGCCTCTGTCGGTAGTATGCACTACATATGGAATAACTGCTGTACGGTTTATAAATGGTACAAAATACTTTTGCACGCTCTCTTCTCTATTTGCAGGGCATAAAACCTCTGAACGAAATACAATTGTATACACCTCTAGCTTTTCAGATTTTGCACAGCCAAAATGAATTGACTGCGAAGGAATAAATAAAATATCCCCCTCATTCACAAAAACCTCGGTATTATCTATAGTAGTATGGGAGCTACCTTTTACAAACATCTGAATTTCAATCTCGTTATGCCAATGTGCATACATTTCTAATTCTTCTTTATCAGATGAATTTACATAATAATACCTAATAGGCATACCAAAATTTCCGGTATCTATTTTTTCCTCTAAAATCTCTACAGAAGAAAAATCATTACTATACTTATCATATAAATTCATTTGTTGCACCTCCTGTAGAAGAATAGATGTTAAAACCATTTAACGTTGATTTCACTACTTTATTATACTAAAATTTATGCATAATTACAACCTAATTTTAAGAATACCAATAAATATTTCTATAATGGAAAATTTATTCTTCTGATATTTCAAACAAGCCCTAGTATAAACGGTGGAATAAGATACTCACATTTTAATTAAACAACACAAAAGCCCACATTACTGTGGGCTTTTGTGCTATTATTTATGGTTGAAAATTATTTGAGTATGAGCAAAATTTAAAGCAAATAAAGATATTATAAAATAAATTATTAAATGCAAGCACAAAATACTTTTATGCAAGACATCATTCCTTATCTGCAATATAATAATAGCATATCAAGAACAACAACATAACAACAACCATATTTTAATTTTTAGTTAGTGATTGCTTTAATATAAATGAACCTCTCAGCCTTTATTTTTAGGCTGAGAGGTTCTTCTTTTATGTAATAATTTTTCAATTATTTTTCATTTTCTGCTCTGTTTATTGCATTAATTACTCCAAACAATGAGCTACGATAGATATTACTTGAAATACCCACACCAAAAATACTCTTACCCTGTGGTGTCATAAGCTGAATATAAGAAACAGCCTTTGAGTCAGAGCCTGTTGAAATTGCGTGCTGTTCATAGTCAACAAACTTGTAATCACACACACCAATGCTTTCTAATGCGTGAACAAATGCATCAATAGGACCGTTACCTTCGCCTGAAATTTTCACATCTGTAGACTCATCGCCATTTGTACGCAATAAACCAGTTACTCTTATTAAATGTCCTCCCTCACCTATTTCTGCTACAGTTGGGTGACCTACAATTTCATACTTTCTTACTGCGTTGATATAGTTATTCTCAAATATAGTCAACAGCTCAGCTGGTACAAGCTCTCTGCCAAGCTCGTCGCATTTTTTCTGAACCAAGGTACTAAATTCAGGGTGCATCTGCTTTGGCATTTTGTAGCCATAGGTATTAGCCATAACAAATGCTGCTCCACCCTTACCAGATTGAGAATTTATACGAATAATTGGCTCGTACTGTCTACCAACATCGGCTGGGTCGATTGGAAGATATGGAATTTCCCAATAATCAGTATTTGAGTTCTTCATATATTCCATACCCTTGTTTATAGCGTCCTGATGAGAGCCTGAAAAAGCTGTAAATACAAGCTCACCAACATATGGTGCTCTCTCGTGAATCTTCATATTTGTGCAACGCTCGTAAACCTCTCTATATTTTGGTAGGTTGCTGAAATCAAGCTCTGGGTCTATACCCTGTGTAAACATATTAAGACCCACTGTAACTATATCAAGGTTACCTGTTCTTTCTCCGTTACCAAACAATGTACCCTCTACTCTCTGAGCACCTGCAAGCAATGCAAGCTCAGCAGCCGCTACACCACAGCCCCTGTCATTATGAGGGTGAATACTTATTATTGCAGCCTCTCTATTTGGCAAATGCTTGATAAAGTATTCAACCTGATCTGCATAGGTGTTAGCTGTACACATTTCAACAGTATTAGGTAGGTTAAGAATAACAGGATTTTCCTTTGTAGAGCCTAGTGCCTCCATTACCTTGCTACAAATATCTACAGCAAAATCAACCTCTGTACCACTAAAGCTTTCAGGTGAATATTCAAAACGGATATTTGTATCACCCTGATAAGCCTCTGTTAGCTCACGGATAAGCTTTGCACCCTGTATAGCTATTTCTGTAACACCCTCCATATCCTTCTTAAAAACAACCTTACGCTGTAATGTTGAGGTTGAATTATAGAAATGAATTATTACATTTTTTGCACCCTCAATAGCCTCAAAGGTTTTTCTTATAAGATGCTCTCTTGCCTGAACAAGAACCTGAATTGTAACATCGTCAGGAATATGGTTACCCTCTATAAGCTCACGGCAAATTTCATACTCTGTTTCTGAAGCTGATGGGAATCCGATTTCAATTTCTTTAAAGCCCATATCACACAAAAGCTTAAAGAACTCTAGCTTTTCCTCTAAATTCATAGGGTCAACCAACGCCTGATTACCGTCACGTAGGTCTACACTACACCAAATTGGTGCTTTATCTATTACTTTATTTGGCCATTCTCTGTCTGGCAAATCAATTTGTTTAAATGGAATATATTTTTTAAAAGAACTGTTCATATCCATTCTCCTCTCCAATCTAATAAAAAATCCCTTTCCCTCCGTATTATACGAAAGAAAAGGGACGATAATATACTTTTACCGTGGTACCACCCTATTTTAAGCAACACAAGGCTACTCCTTTATAAATCTCTAACAAGATTTCAGCTTATAACGTAGCTATACGTCTTGCCTTACATTATCAGGCAAGCAACTCCGGGATGAGCTATGCACACAATCGCAATTATCGGTTCGCACCAAACACCGACTCTCTGAAAATATAACATACTGTGTCTTATTCCCTTCACAGTTTTTATGGGTATTACATTGTATATTACAATTATATTCACATAAAGAAATTTGTCAAGTATATAAAACAAATAATAAATTACTTTAGCTCTGATACATTTGTTTTATTCTTTATTCTCATTGAATTATCATGTATAACTTCTCTGAAATTCTCCTGAGTATTTCTTATATCATCTATACCATCTGTAGACCAGAAAGGATAGTTTGCATCGTTATCCCAATATAAATGGTAAGAAACACCTTCAATTCTTTTTGTAGACGCTTGCTTCTCAAGCTCATTTTCAGTAACTACATCTTTGAACGAAACAGCATCGGTATGTACAAGATCACCATAAACAGATGTATCTTTACCAGCAACCATTCTATTAGCATCTATAATAGCACTATTTATCTCTACAATAGCTATGGTGGCTTCGTCAACTGTTGTATTTGTTGTTAATGAGTCAAATCCCTCTTTAGCAGAATCACATCCACTAAGTGAAATTAGCACAACAGCACACGCTGCTGTTAAAGTTGCCTTAATTTTTCTCTTCATAATCACATTCTCCTAAAATTCTTATAAAACCATAAATAAATAAATATATAAATCCAGCTTGATTTATAGGTAAAATAATACACCCTTTTATCTGTTTTTTCAAGATTTTAAACACCACATTATTATTTTTTAGTGTTTAAAACAAAAAGCCCACACCAAAGTGTGAGCTTTTATAAAATTTCAACATAAAATAGATATATTATATAACTCTTTTTTACCAATACTTTCTGTTTCGCTAGGTTGTACAGTAAATAACTACTGTACAACCACGGAATACAGAATATATAATGAGGTATTTTAAAGAGGTCGTACGCTGTATATTATTTATTCTTAATATTATATATTATAGTGATTTTCCTCGACAAAGTCTTACACAAAAAAACTATGTAATTGCATTTAAGCACTATATAAATTCAAGAATTAAATTAAAGTCATCACTGATATATAATCATTCATATTCATAAACTTCTGGTAAAACAAGCTTGCTGTATTAATCTTAACTTTTATAGGGTTCTTATTAATTTGATTAACTACATTCTCCAGCTTTAGCTTTTCGTCATAAGAAAACCCATTTCTGTTATAATATGCAAGTGTTATATGTGGTGTAAATGGATATGGTAAGCCTCTTATACTGTCAACATAATTATATAATTCCATAAGCTTTTTATACTCATTTTCATTTACAGGCTTTAACCCCATTACAAGACTTGTATTTACCATATTAAAAACACAGGTGCTTTCCATTTCAATTGTTTGCATAGCTATAGGCTGTGCTTTCGCTTTTTTAGCCAATGCAATTTCATTTTTAAAAACATCCTCTGCAACATCACTTAAAATCGGTGAATTACTTAAATCGTGCAATGTCATATGAAATGTATTTGAAACAAGCTTCTCGCAAAAGCAGTTTGGCACAACTGTATAAAGCTTATCTGTGCAATCAGCCAAAAGCTCTTTAGTTGTATCATCTAAATCAAATACAACTGTATCTCCATAAAAAGGAGCAAAGCTGTTATCATCCTGAACCTTTTTCTTTAAAGATTCATTAACCTCAAAGTCACCTTCTCCAAGCTCAAGCTCTGGTTTTTGAAACGAATTAATTCTATTTAAAAATTCACTGTAGCTCTCCATATTGTGTCCTCCAAACAACTATTATAGCTTCATAATATAACAGTTATTTTTTAATTTCAATAATTAATTCAAAGCAAAGACACTATACATAGACAGCACTTAACAACTATGTTATGATAATTACAGGACAAATCTTTGCAGAAAAAGACAGGAAAAAATTTTAAATCCCTGATAAAATAGAATCATCAAAGGCAAACAACCTGAAAAGGAGAAAAATTATGGAATGGATTGAAAGCATAAGAAAAACCATTGATTACGTTGAAGCTCATCTGCTTGAAGAGATAAATTCAGAAATTATTTCAAAGGTAGTTTCAATATCACCATACTATCTACAAAATGGGTTTAAAATTCTTACAGGCTATACCATTGCTGAATACACCAGAAATCGTAGACTTTATTTATCTGCACTTGATATTATATCAAATAAGGAAAAAATTATTGATATAGCCTACAAATACAATTACGATACCCCTGAAAGCTTCACAAAGGCTTTCACACGTTTTCATGGTATTTCTCCGAAGCAGTTAAGAAAATCTCCGGACAAAATAAAAATTTTCTTGCCTTTGAAAGTAAAAATTTCTATTCAGGGAGGAAACGATATGGATTACATTGTTGAAAAAATGGAAGGCTTTAAATTAATAGGATTTGAGAAAGAGTTTTCTTATGAAAATGCTCATCAAGAAATTCCAATGTTTTGGGGTGAAATTTCTCAGAAATATTTAATGCCTCTTATGATGGGTAAAAAGCCTGAAAGTGAAATTGAAAAGGCTATTTGTAACTGTGGCAATATGGGCGAATTTGGTGTGAATATTGACGATATAGGCAACGGTAAATTTAGATATATCATTGCTGGAACATATACAGGTGGTGAAGTTCCTGATGGTATGGTAAGCTACGAGTTACCTGACGTTGAGTTGGCAAAATTTTCTTGCAAGGGTCCAATGCCTGAAGCACTACAAACATTAAACACTAAGCTATTCAATGAGTGGCTACCTGGCAACCCTGACTATAAAATGGGGATAGGTGTAATTATCGAATGGTACACCAAAGGCGATGTAAAATCAGTAGACTATGAAAGTGGACTTTGGATTGCTGTAAGCAAAAAATAATTATTCATATATATCACAATTAGAAAAAACATCTTACTGTGCAAACTATGTCAGTAAGATGTTTTTTATAGTATATATTATTTTGATTTTAAGCATACAAATTGCATTTTTATTTTTCTGGATATTTACTACCATAAGCCTTAATATAATCTTCACAACTTGCTGTCGCAATATGTTATAATATAGCGAAAGAGGTGGTTTTTATGAAGCTTTATGATCTTATAATGCTAGAAAAAGAAAGAAAGCTATATTCTGAATTTCCTGTACTTAACATAAGCAATGAAATATGGCTGGCATTTATACGAGAAATGAGAAATTGGAAGGAAACCGATATTTATGCAATATCGTTCTTTATTGATTTTGATATAGATGAGCAGTCGCAAATATTGCTACACTTCGGTTATAATACAGAATCTCAGTATAAAAAAGAGCTTTGCAAAGATGTAGATAACGAAACAATACGTTGGAATTATAATTTTTGGCTGCAAAACGAAACCTTTTGTTTCGGTGAAGACGGACAAACCAACCGTATTATAACCGAGTGGCTAAGACAACAGAAAATACGTGACTACGAGGCTGTTGAAATGTTTGTAAATGAAGTTGTTTATGCTGTGCGTGAAATACATAAAAGTGGAGTAATAAAAAGACATTTCGGAACAGAAATTCCTATAATTATCCACACAAGAAATTATCACGAAAATATAGCTAACATAAACATTAAAGCTAACGGAGACATTTTAGATAATGCCTTTATAGAATACTGTTGCAGAGATTTTGAGGAGTAATTATCATAGCTGAACATCAACGTTGTATTCCTTTAACCAGAAGTCAATCTGTATTAAATAGGCTAAAATCTGAGGAGCATTCATAAGCTGACCATACCAAGGCGATGAAACTCTGCTTGGATTTTCTATAATATTATTTACTGCATCAGCATCTAAAAATTGCATAATAACGCTATTTTCATTTATAAGTTTTTTCATTGCAGAAGCACATAGGTCAAAGTATATCGGATTATGAGTTTTTGGATAAGGGCTTTTCTTTCTCCATATAATTTCATCAGGCAATATACCATTCATAGCAGTGCGAATAATACCCTTTTCTCTGCCGTTTAATGCTTTAAGTGTCCACGGCATATTATACGCATATTCTACTAAACGATAATCGCAGAATGGTACTCTTACCTCAAGCCCGTTGTACATACTACATCTGTCTTTTCTATCAAGAAGACCCTGCATAAACCAGTTAAAATTAAGCACAAACATTTCTTTCATTCGTGCTTCAAGTCTGCTTTCATTCGGTAGCTTGTCAACAGCATTAATGGTGGAGAGATATTTTTCACGTACATACTCCTCACCCTTTGGAAGAAGTCCCTTTTTTAATACCTCTCGTCGTATATCTAAGCTACGTGACCATGGGAAGGTATCCTCAAATAATATTTTTTCGTTATGGTACCACGGATAACCACCAAAAAGCTCATCAGCACATTCACCCGACAAGGCAACTGTAAAATCTTTTTTTACCTCTTTACAGAACAAAATCAATGATGAGTCTACATCTGTCATAGCAGGTAAATCCCTTGCCTTTACAGCGTCATACAGAGCATTGAATAAGTCTTCATTTGTAAGCACAACATTCCTATGGTTAGTATGAGCAAAGCTACTCATCATCTTTATATATTCATCATCTGAATTTGGCTGAAAGAGATTTTCCTTAAAATATTTTGAATTATCCACATAATCCACTGAATATGTGGTAAGCGTACCCCTACCATTTTCCTTAAAATAATCCGAAGAGAATTTACTTATTATGCTTGAGTCAAGTCCACCTGACAAGAAGGTACACAAAGGCACATCAGAAACAAGCTGTCTTGTAATTGCATCCTTTAACAGCCAGCGTGTATGCTCAATTGTTTCGTCCTTAGTGTGTGGGTGAGGTCTTGCTCTTAGCTTGAAGTATTTTCTCTTTTTTAATATACCATTTCTGTAAACTCCACACTCACCAGGAAGAAGCTCTGAAACATTTTTAAAAATACCGTTACCACCACTTCTGCCTGGACCAATAAAGAAAATATCCATCAAGCCCTCTTGGTCTACAACAGGCTTTAGCATAGGACAAGCCAGCATAGCCTTTATTTCTGAAGCAAACAAAAAGCCACCATTATATTGATAGTAGAAAAATGGTTTTACTCCTATTCTATCTCTGGCTATAAAGAGCTTTTTATTGTCGTGGTCATAAATAGCAAAGGCAAAAATTCCGTTTAGCTGATCTATACAATTTTCTCCCCAGTGCAGATATGCTGTAAGCAAAACCTCTGTGTCGGAATGAGTGGTAAACTCGTAACCAAAGCGTTTAAGCTGTGTGCTTAATTCCTCTGTGTTATAAAGCTCGCCATTATATACAACAGTACACTTTCCTAATTTACCCTTTTTTGTCATTGGCTGTAGACCACCCTGAGGGTCAATTACAGCAAGTCGCCTATGCATAAGGCATACGTCCCTTTCGCTACTGAAAAATACTCCCTGCTGGTCAGGTCCTCTGCTTTTTAAAGTGTTTACCATCTTTTGAATAACAGACTGTTTTTCGGTAAGGTCTTCATAACGGTCTAACCACCCAGCAATTCCACACATAAACAAAACTCCTTTCAGACGTTTGCTGTATTTATTATATTCAGCATATGTTTGTTTTGTTCGTGGATTTATATGGAAATATATGAGAAATACAAAAACACTCAACAGCTCATTCTGAAAACTGTTGAGTGTCTTTTTTAAAGAAAAATATGCTTAAACGCTGTTGGTAGCATATCTATAATATCTGTTGAAAGCATACTTATGCTTCCGTATTTATCCTGTGCAAGGTCACCTGCATAGCCATGACAATATACGCCACTTACTGCAGCACTAAACGGTGACATTCCCTGTGCAATCAAGCTAGCTATCATACCGGCAAGCACATCACCACTGCCAGCCTTAGCCATACCCTTATTTCCTGTTGGGTTTACTGTTGCTTTACCCTTTGGATGTGCTACAACTGTATAAGCACCCTTAAGCACTACAATTACATTGTACATTTTTGCAAATTCAACTGCAGCTGTAATACGGTTATTCTGTATAACCTCTACTGTAGTATTTAAAAGTCGTGCCATTTCTCCAGGATGAGGAGTAATAACTACAGGTACACTTGCCTCTGTAAGAATATCAAGATTATCTGCAATAGAATTAAGTGAGTCTGCATCTAAAACAACAGGAACCTTACTATTATGTATTATATATTCTGTAAATTCCTTCGCCTTTGAAGTATTCCCCAATCCACAGCCTGCAACAATTGCGTTTGTCTTTTCCATACTCTGTACCAACACATCAAGACTATCTACACTTGTATATGGCATAAATACAGCCTGTGGAATATTTGTAGCCAGTATAGGGTAAAGATTTGACGGTACTACGCTTTTTACCAAGCCTGCCCCACTACGCAAAGCACCTTGAATACACATTTGTGCTGCACCCATCATTCCATAGCTACCACACATTACTGTAAGTGTACCATTACTGCCTTTATTTGAAGATACCTTTTTATCTGGCATCAGGCTTGCCAGCTTACTTCCGTCTATAGTTTCGGTAAAATAAGGGCTATCATATATCAAGCCTTTATTAATACCCACCTGTGCAACTGTTGTTTTGCCACAATAATCCATTGACGGATATAAAACGTGGCACGGTTTAAGTGTAGAAAATGAAACAGTAACATCTGCCTTAAACGCTGTATTACCTACCATACCTGTATCACAGTTAACACCACTTGGAATATCTACAGCTAATACCCTACTATGTGTACTGTTTACCAAATCGGCAAGTATTTTTATATTATCGCTTAAAGAGCCTTTAAAGCCTATACCATATATAGCGTCAATCACATAATCAGCAACTGATATAATATCCTTAACCTTTTGGCTATATTCCCATATACGTACAACCTCTACTCCGTTACCTACAGCCTGCTCTAAAGCCTGTATACTGTCCTCTGTTCTAGGCTCACCGTCTACAAGCAATGCGTATGCTTTTATCCCCTGTGATTTAAGATATTGAGCAGCAACAAAGCCGTCTCCTCCGTTATTACCCTTACCACAAAGAATTGCTACAGTAGATTTTTTATTAGCACCCAGCTGTGATATAAGGGCTTTGCCTACCTGTACACCTGCATTATTCATAAGCTGAAAATATGTTGAGCCACGGTCTACCTGATTTTTCTCAAGATTTCTTGTCTGCTCACAAGTTAATATCTTCATACAACTAACCTCCTGTACCCTTTAGCGTACCATCTTATTTACCTGACTTTATAAAAGATATCTCTTTACCTCTGGCTTTAAATGTAGCTTAATGGCATTAAGTACCTTTTGGTTTGGTGCAAACACCACCATAATCTTACCATATTTATTAGTTTGAACAATAAAGCGATATTGTGACGGGTCATCATCATATGTACCAAGCTGCATAACCTTGTCACAACGGTCAGCGTTTAATCTGTTATCGCTAATCTTATCAAAGCCCTCTATTTTCTTTATATCAATACTTAAAATACTTTTACGTCTGCGTTTAGACATAATTTTATCTATCTGCAAATTATTATTTGTTACCTGATATTCATATTCTACATCTAAGCCTGTTATAACACGATGACAAAGATAGATATCATACGTAGCACAAGCAACTCCAATAAACATAAAATAGAAATTAACATAAATTCCTAAAATTAAACCAAGCGAAAGCACAGCAAAAATGCTCATTATCATTGCAAGCTTTATTAAAAAATCTCTGTATGTTTTCTTATGCTTTATAATCTGTTCTGTATATGCATCCATTAAAATAAACTCCTTACCAATTTAAAACTTTACATATTATTTTAACATTTCACACAGCTTAAATCAAGCATATACACCAAAAATTAAAGTAATATTAATATTTATATTCAGCATAACAAACAGAAATTATACACACAACAAAAAAGTCAACGATGTCAGAAATTGTTCCGACATCGTTGACCTTTGAGGTGATTATATTTACTCAATTGTAAAATCGAGAGTAATATTTTCTTTAGTTGGTTTGAATTGTGTAAGCTTTACACCTGCTGAGGTTAACATTCTCTTAGAAGCTAATGTGCTGTCTGCATTTGCGTATTTGTCTGACAGATAGATAACCTCTTTTATTCCCGACTGTATTATAGCCTTTGCACATTCATTACAAGGGAATAATGCTACATAGATTTTTGTGCCAAGCAATGACTTTCCGTGAGCATTTAATATTGCGTTAAGCTCAGCGTGTACAACAAATGGATATTTTGTGTCGTTACAGCAGCCATCTCTTTCCCAAGGGTATTCATCATCTGAACAACCAATAGGAAAACCGTTATAGCCTGTTGATATAATAACATTTTTACCGTAACAGCTGTTTTCTCCACTTACTATACAGGCACCAACCTGTGTGTTAGGGTCTTTACTGCGTTGAGCTGCAAGCAAAGCAACGCCCATAAAGTATTCGTCCCAGCTTATGTAATTATCTCGTTTCATAAAAATTCTCCTCGTATTAGCGAAATATTCAGTCGTTTTCTGTTTTTAGATACTCCCTAAATACGGAGATATCACTTGAGCTAGTGTAACTTATTTTTACTCTGATAGAGTTGATTCATCTGTCATCATTGTAACAAGAATAGCCTTTTGTGCGTGTAGTCTGTTCTCTGCCTCGTCGAAGATTTCATTTGCGTGTGCCTCAAGAACATCTGCTGTAATTTCTTCGCCTCTGTGTGCAGGCAAGCAGTGAAGAACCATACAGTCTTTATTTGTAACGCTCATAAGCTCAGCATTTACACAGTAATCTGCAAATATCTTTGCACGCATTTTAGACTCTTCTTCCTGACCCATAGAAGCCCATACATCAGTATAAACTACATCTGCATTCTGTGCAGCCTCTTTAGGGTTTCTATATATACCGAACTTATCTCCATATTCCTTAGCAAAATCAAGAATTTCCTGTGGTGGATCGTAGCCCTCTGGACAAGCAATTGTAACGCTCATACCTGTTTTTAAGCAACCAACTATTAAAGAGTTAGCCATATTATTACCATCACCAACAAAGCAAAGCTTTAAGCCCTCCAGTGTACCCTTATATTCACGTATTGTCATAAGGTCTGCCATTACCTGACAAGGGTGGCAAAAATCTGTAAGACCGTTTATAACAGGTATAGAGCCATACTCTGCAAGTGCCTCAACCTCTGCCTGATCAAATGTTCTTATCATAATACCATCAAGAAATCTTGATAATACTCTTGCTGTATCCTCTACAGGCTCACCTCTGCCAATCTGCATATCATTTGCAGATAGGAACAATGGATAACCACCAAGCTGTTGCATACCAACCTCAAATGATACTCTTGTACGAGTAGAAGCCTTTTGGAAAATCATACCTAGTGTTTTTCCCTCAAGATGCTTATGTGGTATACCGTGCTTCTGCTCATACTTTAGCTGATCAGCCAGATTAAGCATCTCAATAATTTCTTTGCCACTGTAATCAAGTAGCTTTAAAAAATGTTTCATCTTATTTTCTCCTTATTTTATAATAATCTATATTATTTCGTAATTAATACCTTTAGCTGTACAGTAAGTTATTACCACGCTATTATTAGGTGTATAAACAACTGCATTATTATTTGACAATGTAAAATCCTGTGCTATTTCTGTAATTGTGGCAGGCAGATAAAGCTTTTTCAGGTTATTCGCCCCTTCAACAATATTCTCAAGCCTTGTTACGCCCTCATTTACAGAAAGCTTTTTAAGCCTTGTGTTATTGGCAAAAGCCATAGGCTCTATAGTAACAACTGTATCGGGCAATACTATTTCTTCAACGGCTGTACCCATAAAGGAAGCTGAGCCTACTACTGTAAGACTGCTTGGAAAATTAATTTTTTCAAGCGAACTGCACCCTCTAAAGGCTAGCTTGTCAATATACTCAATTGTATCAGGAAGAGTGATTTTCTCTACCGTACTGTTACCAGCAAAAGCTCCCTCGGCTATACCCTTTATTTGCTTACCCTCAGGATTTTCTATAACAAGCTCATTCTTACTATTTGATACACTTCTTTTATACAGACTTATTACTGTTTCTCCGTTTTCATCTGTTTTAAGCTCTATAGGGCTTTGCTCCTCAACAGATGTTGTATCTTCATTATTACCACAGGCAACAGTGCCAAGCATTAACACAACCACCATTACTACTGCAAGAATTGAATTTATACCTTTTCTCATATTTTATTTTTAAATACAGTCAGCAAAAATCTCTAATCCCTTGTCTATTTCTTCCATAGTTATATTCAACGGAGGCAAGAAACGAATTAGTGTTTTTGCAGTAAGAACAAGTAAACCGTTTTCTGCACATTTAACAGCTACCCCTTTTGCGTTGTCCTTTTCAAGTACAATGCCTAGCATCATACCCATACCACGCACCTCTGAAACACCATTGATTGTACTTAGCTTAGACTTAATATACTCACCCTTTTGTACAACCTCGTTTAGAAATTCGCTGTCAGCTACTCTGTTTACAACCTCTAAGGCTCCTGCACAGGCTATTGGATTACCACCGTATGTAGTGCCGTGTGTACCTGCTGACATAACCTCTGCAAGCTTTTCAGTACAAAGGCAAGCACCCATAGGCAAGCCACCACCAAGACCCTTTGCAGATGAGATAATATCAGGCTGAATACCAAACTGCTCGTAGCAATAGAAAGAGCCTGTTCTGCCCACACCTGTCTGAACCTCGTCTACAATTAGCAATAAATCATTCTGCTGGCAATAATTATAAAGCTCCTCTACAAATGATTTTTCAAGAGGATTTACACCACCCTCGCCCTGTACAAGCTCAATCATAATTGCACAGGTATTGCTGTTTACCTTATCCTTAACGCTTTGCATATCGTTAGCCTTTGCAAAGCTGAAGCCCTCTGTAAATGGGAAGAAATAGTTATGAAAAACATCCTGACCAGTTGCAGACAGAGTTGTAATTGTTCTGCCGTGGAATGAATTTTCAAGCGTTACAATTCCTGTTCTCTCTTTGCCATACTTTTCAAAGCTGTATTTTCTTGCAAGCTTTATTGCACATTCGTTAGCCTCTGCACCACTGTTGCAGAAGAACACCTTACTAAAGCCTGAAATATCGCAAAGCTTTTTTGCAAGCTCTGTTTGTAGTGGACTATAATATAAATTTGAAATATGCTGTAATGTACCAGCCTGATTAGCAACAGCCTTTGTCCAGCCATCATCACAATAGCCCAAGCAATTAACGCCTATTCCACTTGTAAAATCTATATACTCCTTACCACTTTCGTCCCAAGCCTTTGCACCCTTACCCTTTACAATGGCAACATTAAAACGTCCGTAGGTTTGCATTATATTTTTACTATCATCATCTTTTATCTGCTGTAGAGTCATAATCTCACTCCTTTATAATTACTTTTTTCTCATATGAGTACACAAAAATATCATCACGCTTTTCAAAGCCTAAGTTGCTCCAAAAGCCTTGTCCTGCGTTATTGTCACAATATGTAAAAATATGGGTTTTAACAATACCCTCTTTAGCAAGGCTTTCGATAGCCTTTTCAGCCATAGCCTTTGCAATACCCTTACGTCTATACTCAGGCATTACAGCCATATGGTGAATAAAGCCTCGTCTGCCGTCGTGCCCAGCCAGTACTGTACCTACTATTTTATTGTCACAAACTGCAACCTGACTTAAACCCTCGTTTCGCTTTAGATAACGCTCTATTTCGTCTCTATCATCTGCCTTTGATAAGGCTCTTTTGGTTGTAATCTGCCACATTGCAAAAATTTCGTTGTAATCTTCTATTGTCATAGGCTTAATCTGTACCGACATAATGCACCTCACAATTTAAATTTATTTTTATAAAGTATTAATCCTAAGCTCTGATTAAATGGTAGACAAATTGGAATTTGTTAATTAATCCTTAATAAGTTTTTCAGCAATGATAGTAGCTGACTCAACCATACTAGGGCAAAACTCAACAAAAAGGTTATTATCCAGTGCGTATTGTCTTCCCTGTGGAGTTGATATATCGCAACCTAAAAGTTCCTTACACATATATGAGCCATTTTCTTTTTTGAATAATTCAAGAAATTCCTCTGTAATATCATTAGTCTTTTGTTTACTTTGAAAATCTGATGCATCTGAATGACCGTATTTTAAACCCAAAGCCATTAAAGCACCTGTACAAGCACCACATACTTCACCTTTACGCATACCACTACCAAAACAGCCTCCTATCTTTAAGGCTTGTTCCTCGCTTAAGCCAAGCTCATGAGCAAAAGCCACAAACACTGCCTGTGCACAATTAAACTTCTGCGAAAAATATTGTTTTGATAATTCTGTATGTTTCATAATATTTTTCCTCTCTTATAAATTGGAATTAGTTAATTACAATGGTAGACGATTTCCTTGCCACGCAGTTGGACATATTCTATCTCTTGACGAACAAAGTCACCAATATATCCACCGATATTCAGAACAAAAATGCCATCGCTGATGTATTTTTTGATAATGAGCAATTTCAAGTACCTGCAAATCCTCCGTTGTTGGCTCATTGCCAGCCACAGTATAAATACATTGCAGAATATTATACCCCTTTGTGGTTCAATATAATATACGGTTTCGTGCATTTCCTTCTCAAATCGCATACTGCCATAAGTCAAACAGAGTTTAAATTAATAAAACATTGTACCAATACCCTCATCAGAGAATAGCTCGATAAGAATTGAATGTTCTATTCTACCGTCTATAATATGGGCACGCTTTACACCACGTCTTACTGCTTCTACACAGCAATCAATCTTAGGTATCATACCACCACTGATAATGCCTTCTTTTTTAAGCATCGGCACTTCACTTACATTTACAACTGGAATAAGTGTATCCTCGTTGTCCTTATCTCTTAGTAATCCACGAATATCTGTCATAAGAATTAGCTTACAAGCACCAAGCTGTGCAGCAATTCTTGCAGCTGCTACATCAGCATTTATATTATAAACATTTCCGTCATAGCCACCTGCTATTGTTGAAATAATAGGCACATATCCATTAGAAATAGCGTCGTTGATAACCTCAGGGTTTACCTCTCTTATCTCACCCACATAACCAAGGTCTTCTGCTGTTGCTAGCTTGTCAGCCATTAACATTCTGTCATCTAAGCCACACAAGCCCAGAGCCTTACCACCGTGGTTGCTAAGATTCTGAACAAGACTTTTATTTACCTTACCAGCAAGCACCATTTGAACAATATCCATTGTTTCACGGTCTGTAACTCTCATACCGTTTATAAACTTGCTTTCTTTACCTGTTTTATTAAGCATTTGGCTTATTTCTGGGCCACCACCATGTACAAGCACAACATTTACACCAACTAAATGCATAAGTACTATATCACTCATAACAGCACTTTTAAGCTCAGGGCTAATCATAGCATTACCACCGTATTTTACTACTACGGTTTGCCCTGAATACTTTTGAATATATGGCATAGCCTGCACAAGCACATGTGCTCTATCTTCATTAGAAACTACCATTTTTACTTCCCTCTTTATTTTTATATTAATTATCTAAAACTAATCTCTCATTACTATTCCTGAATATCAGGCTTTTCAGTTACTACATCAGGAATATTTTCTCGAATATCCTGTATTGATTTCGCCTTTTCAAGCATTTGCATTGACGGCATATGCGAATAAGCATATATCCCTTTGTAGAAACATTCATCATAATCAGCTCTTACTGGAAATGCCAATATAGGCTCACCCATAGAAAATTGAGCATTTACACCTTTCTTGTTTCCTCTTGCGTCAAGCTTAATCCATTTATTTTCTAAAAACACAGCATTATAAGCGTGAACACCATAGCCAATAGAATCATCATCTAAAAGCGTTAAACGTTGAAAACAAAAGCCTGTGGGAATACCCTCCAAACGGAGTAACGAAGCCAATAAATTAGCCTTTGCGTGACAAATACCTGTTTTATATTTTAAAACATCTGACGCTTTAGCTGTTATTATTTTAGCGTTACAATCAAACGAATGGGGAATTTCATCTCGTACAAACTCATATGCTATTCTTGCTTTTTCGGTATTGCTCATATTTTCAGTAAACAATTCCAAAGCCTTCTGCTGAATTATCTCAGAATTATAATCTATATATTCAGTTGCCTGTAAAAACTTCTGCACTTAAAACTCCCCTTTCGTACATTACTTAATATTTCATATCAAACTATGACGTGCATACCTCCGAGCCAATATTTTTCAAAGAAAAATATTGAGCGAACTTTAAAATGCTGGTGGGATAATTTCTAGGCCTGTTTTTTCGTCTAGGCCACATACAATGTTCATATTCTGAATAGCCTGACCAGCTGCACCCTTAACCATATTATCAATAGCAGATACAGCTACAAGTGTACCTGTGCGATTATCCATATGTAATGACACATCGCCAAAGTTTGAATATTTAATGTTATGAATATTTGCAACCTGACCCTTTGGTAGTAGTCTTACAAAATATTCATCAGCGTAGAAGTCTTCATACACCTTTCTTACCTGCTCCTCTGTAACACCCTCTTTAAGTGGTGCATATACAGTTGAGATAATACCTCTGTTTACAGGTAACAAATGTGGTACAAAGGTAATTTTTACTGGCTTTTCTGCAAGGTGAGAAAGAGTCTGCTCTATCTCTGGTGTATGACGGTGACAAGCTACCTTATATGGGTGAAATCCCTCGTTAAGGTCTGTAAAGTGTGTAGTCTGAGAAAGACCTCTACCTGCACCTGTTGCACCACTCTTACAGTCTGCAATAATTCCCTTTGTTTCTACCAAGCCCTTAGCCACAGCTGGACCAATAGCAAGTGGTACACCTGTTGTATAACAGCCTGGGTTTGCAATAGTTTTCTTGCCCTTTATGTTAGCTCTGAAAAACTCTGGCAAAGCATATACAGAATTTTTATGTAGCTCTTTATCTGTGTATTCTCCACCGTACCATTCTTTATAGTCGTCCTCGTTTTCTAGTCTGAAATCTGCACCAAGGTCTATAAAAATTTTATCCTTATCAAAGCAGGTTTTTGCAAGCTCCTGTGAAAGTCCGTGTGGTAAAGCTGCAAAAATAACATCGCACTTTTCTACAACATCGTCTGCATTTTCGCAAACCATATCATTTAATTTATAATAAGCTGGGTAAACCTCGCTTAGTGCCTTACCCTCAAAGCTTACAGAGCTAATTGCTGTAACCTCTGCCTGTGGGTGACTCATAAGCAAGCGTACAAGCTCTGCACCTGCATAGCCTGTTGCCCCAATAATACCAACCTTTATCATCTTATTTCTCTCTTTCTCCAAGCCTTTAAAAAGGCTTGACCTAAACTTTAAGCTCGCTCAAATTTTTCTTTAGAAAAATTTTTCGCTCGGATTTTTTAGCCATAGATTTATCGCTATTGTAGGTAAGCAATAATATCAAGGTTACAGGTCTTTTCCAATATCACTTTCGTTTATATTGGGATTAATATATCTATTCTTTTTTGTTCTGCCTTTATATATAATAGCCTTTTGTGGACATCTATGATAACAGCCTAAGCAAGCAACACATTTATCAGCAAAAGCTATTTTATTATCATTAATTGAAATGTTACCTGACGGACATAAAGCAATACATTTTTTACAAAGCACACAGCTTTCTGTAACAGAAAAATCATCAGCAATCAAATGCCAGTTACCTTTATTTGTAGCATAGGTATCTGCTTTTGTCTTTTTCTTATCTGGTATAACAATCTCGTTATTCTGTATACTTTGTGCAATTTTATCTATCGCCTTGGGAGCTGACTTTAAAGTACTCTTCACATAAAAGCTTGGTACAGTAAAGGTTAATGTATAATTTTCTGGCATTTTAACTATGTGAACACTTTGTATATTCAAGCCGTTTTCCTTTGCGTAGCAGTAGGTAAAGTAATCTGCTCCACCAACCATACCACCATAGTTAAGAACAATATGCACTGGCTTATATTTAGTTAGCCTTGGCAATAAATCGTACACATCACAGGGTAAGCCAAAGGAATATATAGGAGATACAATTATAATTTTATCAAGCTCTTCTCCGTTACCCTCGTATTTAGGTATATAAATTATCTTTCCGTCTGTTACCTTGTTAATTCTTTGTGAAATATACAAGCTATTACCCGTTGAACTAAAATATAAAATTCCAACCATACTTATTTATCCCCCAAAAAACCGTCTATCATTTACACTATTTAGCCTAAAATTTCTCTAACCTCTTTAACAGCGTTAAGAACATTTGCAGGGCCACCGTATGGGCTTCTTTCGTTTACGCATTTTTCTAGTGAGATAGCCTCATATACGCCATCATCAAAAATATCGCAAACTGCTTTGTATTCATCAATTGGTAAAGTTTCTAGTGTTAAGCCCTTTTCAATGCAAACTGCAACAAGTGAGCCTGTTGCCTTATAGGCATCTCTGAATGGTAAGCCCTTTTTAACAAGGTAATCTGCACAGTCAGTAGCGTTTATAAAGCCACCAGCAGCAGCCTTACGCATATTTTCAGGAATAACTGTCATAGTGTCTAGCATTGGAGTAAATGCTGTTAGGCACATTTTAACTGTATCTACTGCATCAAAGATTGCCTCTTTATCCTCCTGCATATCCTTATTGTATGCAAGTGCAATACCCTTCATAGCTGTTAGCAATGCCTGTAAATCACCAAATACTCTACCAGCCTTACCACGAACAAGCTCTGCAATGTCAGGATTTTTCTTCTGTGGCATAATTGATGAGCCTGTTGAGAAAGCGTCGTCTAGCTCTACGAACTTAAACTCCCAAGAGCACCACATAATAATTTCTTCTGAAAATCTTGATAGATGTACCATAATTATTGAAAGCACTGATGAAAGCTCCATACAGAAATCTCTGTCTGATACACCGTCTAGGCTGTTGCGTGTCATACCGTCAAAGCCTAGAAGCTTTGTTGTAATGCTTCTGTCGATTGGGTATGTTGTGCAAGCCAAAGCACCACTACCAAGTGGGTTTATATTCATTCTCTTTTGTGCGTCCTCTAGTCTTGAAAGGTCACGCAAAAGCATTTCTGCATAAGCCATAAGGTGATGACCAAATGTAATAGGCTGTGCTCTTTGAAGATGTGTATAGCCCGGCATAACTGTGCCTGCGTTTTCCTCTGCTTTATTACAAATTACATTGATTAGCTCTGTAACAAGCGATTTTAATTCATCTATCTGGTTACGAAGATATAGTCTTATATCAAGTGCAACCTGATCGTTACGGCTTCTTGCTGTGTGCAATCTTTTACCGGCGTCGCCAAGTCTTTTTGTAAGCTCGCCCTCGATAAATGTATGGATATCCTCTGCCTCCATATCAATTTGTAGCTTACCGTTTTCTATATCAGATAAAATCTCCTGCAAGCCGTTGCAAATAATCTCAGCCTGCTCCTTTGCGATTATACCACACTCGCCAAGCATTGTAGCGTGTGCAATACTACCTGTTATATCTTCCTTGTACATTCTACTGTCAAAGGATATAGATGAGTTAAAATCGTTTGTTGTTTTGCTTATTTCCTTCTGAAATCTGCCTGTCCAAAGCTTCATTTGTTTCACCTCATAAATTAGTATATGGGACGAGCGACAAACTCACCCGTCCCGTTACAATAAAACGCTATTTAATAAAATGGCTCTATTACTTAATTAAACCCTTCTTAGCTCTTACCTCTATTGGTAGACCAAATAGGTTGATAAATCCAGCTGAATCGTTCTGATCGTAAACCTCGTCCTCGTCGAATGTAGCAATCTCTTCATCGTATAGTGAATATGGAGATGTTACACCAGCGTCGATAATGTTACCCTTGTAAAGCTTTAGCTTAACGTCACCTGTTACAGTTTCCTGTGTGCTGTCAACAAATGCTGATAGAGCCTCTCTTAGTGGTGTGTACCACTGACCATAATATACAAGCTCTGCAAAACGGTTAGCAATAACCTCTTTGTAGTGCTGAGTATCTCTGTCTAGGCATAGCTCCTCTAGCTTTGCGTGAGCAGCGTATAGAATTGTACCACCTGGTGTTTCGTATACGCCCCTAGCCTTCATACCAACAAGTCTGTTTTCTACGATATCTGTAATACCAATACCGTTCTCGCCACCAACCTTGTTAAGTGTCTTAATAATCTCTACACCGTCCATTTTCTCGCCGTTGATAGCTACTGGAATACCCTTTTCAAAAGAGATTGTAACATATGTTGGAACATCTGGAGCCTGCTCTGGAGATACACCTAGCTCTAGGAAGCCCTCTTTGTTGTATGTTGGCTCATTAGCTGGATCCTCAAGGTCTAGACCCTCGTGTGATAGATGCCATAGGTTCTTATCCTTTGAGTAGTTTGTTTCTCTATTAATTTTTAGTGGAATCTGCTTAGCCTCTGCATAAGCAATCTCATCTTCTCTTGACTTAAACTCCCATGTTCTCCAAGGAGCGATAATTGTCATCTCTGGTGCATATGCTTTAATAGCAAGCTCAAATCTAACCTGATCGTTACCCTTACCTGTACAGCCGTGGCAGATAGCGTCTGCACCCTCTGCTCTAGCAATCTCACAAATTCTCTTTGCAATGATTGGTCTTGCAAAAGAAGTACCTAGAAGATACTTACCCTCGTAAACTGCACCTGCTTTTAGTGTTGGGAATATATATTCGTCAACAAACTCTTTGTTTAAATCCTCGATATATAGCTTAGAAGCACCTGTTGCAATAGCCTTTTCCTCTAGACCGTCAAGCTCTGTACCCTGACCAACGTCACCTGATACTGCGATAACCTCACAGTTGTTATAATTTTCCTTTAACCAAGGAATAATAATTGATGTATCAAGACCACCTGAGTAAGCAAGTACAACCTTTTTAACTTCTTTTTTAGCCTTTGCCATTTTAATGACCTCCAATATATAAAAAATAATTAATTTTTAAATTACAAACTCTATTATACTCACATTATACAAAAAATCAAGTGATTTTTGTATATTTATTCAATAGCTGTGTTTTTTGTAGATTTATACATTTTTAAGATATACACAGTCGCAATATCTGATGATTTTATCCACATTTTCAACGAATTTTTCCACAGCAAAATTCAAAGCAATATCTCTCCATTATTCATTATTCAACATTTTATGCATATTTATTCATTTATACAAATATTGTTGTATATTTTATTGGTTGATGATATAATAATTATCAGATAAATATTTAGGGAGTATCTGAAAATAGACAGTTATTTTGAGTTTTCAGATACAACCCAAGTTTAGGGAGGATTTAACTATGAACAATTTTAAAGAGATAAAACCAAACGAGCTTGCAGGCAATCCTTTTCAGCTTATCGGCACAGACTGGATGCTTGTAACAGCAGAAGAAAACAACCAGTGCAATATGATGACAGCAAGCTGGGGTGGCTTGGGTATTATGTGGAATAAGCCTGTAGCCTTTACTTTTATAAGACCACAGCGTTACACATACGGTATGCTTGAAAACGGCGAATATTACACACTTTGCTTCTTAGATGACAGCTACAGAGATGTATTAAAGCTATGTGGAACAAAAAGTGGAAGAGATATCGACAAAGTAAAGGAAACAGGCCTAACTGTTGAGCATATAAACGGCGTACCTTATTTTGCAGAGTCAAAGCTTGTGCTTGTATGTAAAAAGCTATACGCACAATTACTTAACGAAGAAAGCCTAATCGAAAAAGCATTTGCAAGCAACTACAACGCAGATGGCACAGACTGGCACAAGATGTACATTAACGAGATTGTGAATGTACTGGTAAAGGAATAATATGGCTAAAACTGTACTTATAACGGGAGCTTCTCGTGGAATTGGTGCAGAAATTGCAAGACAATTCGCACTTAACGGATACAATGTTGCTATCAACTATAATAAAAGCGAGCAACCAGCTATTCTTTTAAAGCAAGAGATAACCCAAAACGGTGGCACAGCAGAAATTTTCAAGGCTGATGTAAGCAACCACAGCGAGGTTGTAAATATGGTAGAAAGCATTTACAGCACATTTGGCTTTATAGATATTCTTGTAAATAACGCAGGCATTGCACAGCAAATCCTATTTACAGATATAACCCCCGAAATATGGGCAACTATGCTAAACACAAACCTTACAAGCGTTTATAACTGCTGTAATGCTGTACTACCAAAAATGATAAGCGAACATAAGGGCAATATTATAAACATAGCCTCTATGTGGGGTGAAACAGGTGGTAGCTGTGAGGTTCACTATTCAGCCTCAAAGGCTGGTGTAATAGGCTTAACCAAAGCACTTGCAAAAGAGGTTGGACTTAGTGGCATAAGAGTAAACTGTGTTTCCCCAGGTGTAGTTATGACAGATATGATGTCAGGCTTCAATCAGGAAACACTTGACAGCCTTGCAGAAGAAACACCACTTAACAAGCTAGGCACCAGCTTAGATATAGCTAACGCCGTACTATTCTTAGCAAACGAAAAATCCTCATTCATCACAGGTCAGGTACTTGGGGTAAATGGTGGAATATTGATTTAAACAGCTAAATTTAATACTAAAAAATAAAATAAATTAAATTGCAATAACAAATTGAACACTTTTTAGAATAAAGCCCGGCTTTTCTAAGCCGGCTTAATTTCCAACAAGCACGGACATCTAACGGTGTCAAGGTCGCCGTAAGGCGAGGCGTAGCCGATACCTTGACGCTGT
>JAXJUF010000074.1:0-9199 GCA_036309185.1 Acutalibacteraceae bacterium | reverse complement strand
TCACGGTGGACGCACTTGCCCTCAGCTAACAGTTCCTACTGCCAAGCCTGTAGTGGACTTTCACCACCGAGTTACTGTCCATTCTGGGCAAACATCAAAAAAATCAGGCACTGCAACAAAAATGCAGTGCCTGATTTTTTGCCCCTAAAACGATACGAGGGCTTTCAATGATATTTTATGCTGTATCAAGCATTTTTATTCAGATAATTCTGAGGGTTAACATAATTTCCATCTTTTTGAATTTCCAAATGAATATGGTCTTTTTTATCCTTTTCGCAAGGAACACTTTCTGCTATTCCTATTAAATCTCCGGCATTTACTACTGAGCCTACTGCTATACTTTCATTTGACTTTACTCCGTAATAAATCGCCGTAAAGCCTTCTGCAAGTTCAAGCTTTATTCCGTTGCCATACAAAGTATCTTTAAAGAAATCAGTTATTGTACCTGAATCAACTGCATATATATTCTCTCCCTTTTTCACTGAATAATCTGCACCCTTATGAACTCTCCAATCCTTAAGAGTTTCAAAATACACTAGCTTATCCCCTGAAAATTCAGTTATAACCTCTGTTTTTTCTGCTGGCATTACACGCTTTAGTTCGGTTGGCTGTTCTGTTGGTGGCTCTGTTTCAGGGTCTGTTAATGGTTCTGTTATTTCTTCTGTAGCCTCAACCTCAATTTTAGTCGTATCTTTTTTATCTACTCCTTCAACCTTCGCTTCTGCCTGTTTATTTTCGGGTTCAGTTGAGGTTGTTATAGACTCAGGGATTTCTGTATCGTTCATATAGTCAGCTACATCTGAATAAGTATACCACCCAGCTGCACCTATTGCACAAAGGCATAATGCAAACACCACGTAAAAGCCCTTTGTGTATTTTTTCTTTTTAGCTATATCCTCATCTTCACCCTCAGGAGCATTGTATTCATATTCCATATCTTTATCTTCCATTTTGTACCTCCGTTAATTTGTGGTAAATTTACTTTCTACCAATTTCTCACAAATATTGTTGGCAATACAAATGGAAATATTCACTTTTACGTATAAAAAATACTCCCCTGCAATAAACAAGGGAGTAGTATAAACAAATAATTATCTTGTACCAAAAATTCTGTCGCCTGCATCACCTAAACCAGGAATGATATATCCGTTCTCGTCAAGGTTTTCATCCTTAGCTGCACAGAACACCTGTACATCTGGGTGTGCCTCAGTAAGAGCTTTTATTCCTTGTGGTGCTGCAACTATGCACAAGAACTTAATGCTCTTAGGATTGCTCTTTTTTATAATTGAAATTGCATCTACAGCAGAGCCACCTGTTGCAAGCATTGGGTCAAGAACAAAAACATCTCTATCTTCAATATCAGCAGGTAATTTTTTATAATACTCTACAGGCTCAAGTGTAGCTTCGTCACGATACAATCCAATGTGACCAACCTTTGCCGCCGGTATCATCTGAAGCATAGCGTCAAGCATACCACTGCCTGCACGCAAAATTGGTACAAATGCTAGCTTTCTGCCTGCAAGCACCTTTGTTTTAGCCTTTGCTACAGGTGTTTCAATCTCTATGCTTTCAAGTGGCAAATCTCTTGTAGCCTCATAGCACATAAGCATAGAAACCTCTGACACTAGCTCACGAAACATCTTACTACCTGTGTTTTTGTCACGCAAAAATGTAAGCTTATGCTGAATTAAAGGGTGATCCAGCACTGTTACCTGATTAGTCATACTATTTTCCTCCTTATATTTTTTAACATATTAACATAAATTATTCGGCATCCTCAATATCCTTAATCATATAAACTCTGTTAAGGTGTCTGCCACCCTCAAAAGGTGTATTAAGGAAAATATCAGCAAGACGTACAGCTGTATCCTCGTTGATTACTCTACCACCTAAGCAAAGCACATTTGCATCGTTATGGCGACGTGTCATCTCTGCACAGAAATCGTTTGTAACAACTGCTGCTCTTACACCCTTAACCTTGTTTGCAACCATAGAAACACCTATACCTGTACCACAGCAAATTATACCTAAGGTACACTCCTTGTTAGCTACGGCACGAGCAGCCTTTTCTGCATAAATAGGGTAATCTACTGACTCTGTGCTGTTTGTGCCAAAGTCCTTTACCTCTATTCCCTGACTTATAAGGTGCTTTTTTATTGCCTCTTTAATTTCAAATCCACCGTGGTCTGCTGCTAATGCTATCACTTTTTACTTCCCCTTTATGTATAATTTTTGTCAGTTCTCTTTTTTAAGCTTTTTCTGTAGCTCTCTTTGTGCCTGTGGCAAGCTGAGATATGACGGTAAAAGCTGATTAGAGCTTACTGTTTTTCCACACTCAACAAGATTTTGTGCAGCCATAGCCACACCTGTTGCTTGCTGATATCTTAAATGTGCAGGTGCAATTTGCAAATCAGCCTTAGCATTGCACATTAAATTCTGTGCAAGCTCTGCTCCGTCACCAACTAACACAATCACTTTATCAGAATATTTTTCATTAAGCTCAGCCTCAAGCTCCTCGTAGGAGACTGCTCTGTCATCACATAATCTTTCAACTTTTCCGTTTGTACTACATTTAAAAATAGCGTTGAAAAATCTTTTACATCTGGCATCTATCACACAGCATACAATTGTATCTGTATATGCATAGTTATAAGCCATAGCCTCCAAGGTTGAAACAGGTACACAAGGCTTATTTTCAGCCAATGAAATTCCCTTTATTGCAGAAATTCCTATACGTAGCCCTGTAAATGAACCAGGTCCTACAGAAACTGCAAAATAATCAACATCGCTAAGCTTTAAATTTGCATTTTGTAATAACGCCTGTGCCATTGGCATAAGCGTTGTGCTATGTGTAAGCCCTGCATTTATATAGTTGTGTGCCAATATTTTGCCGTCTTTTACATATGCTACCGAAGCAGCTGTTGCCGAAGACTCCATTGCTAGAATTTCCAAACTATCTGCACTCCTCAACTGTTAATATTCTTTCGTTTTCGTCATTGCCTTTTTCTATAGTTATTCTTATATACTCATCTGGCAATGCGTTCTCTATATTTTCACTCCACTCAATTACAAGCACACCTGTATCTAAATAGTCGAAAAAGCCTATCGAATATAAATCATCCCAGCTACTTATACGGTACATATCAAAATGATATATATTACATCTTCCGTGGTACTCGTTTACAAGTGCAAAGGTAGGGCTTGATACGCAGTCTGTACAACCCAAGCCCTTTGCAACACCTGTGGTAAAGGCTGTTTTGCCCATACCCAAGCCACCAAAAAGTGCTATTACTTCTGTACCGTTTAAGCTCTGTGCTATTTCTTCGCCTATTTTAAGTGTGTCTTCATATGAGTAGCTTTTGTAAACCTTACTCAAATTACTCACCTATTAGAATAAGCCTGAAATTACGCCGTTTTCGTCTACATCTATTCTCTCGGCTGCTGGCACCTTTGGTAAGCCTGGCATTGTCATAATATCACCTGTATAAACTACAACAAAGCCTGCACCGTTAGAAAGCTTTAAATCTCTTACAGTGATTGTATGACCTGTAGGTGCACCAAGTAAAGCAGGATTATCAGATAATGAATACTGTGTTTTAGCTACACATACTGGCAAGCTATTACCACCAAGCTCTACTATTTTAGCAAGTGCCTTTTCAGCCTGAGCTGTAAATATAACATCATCTGCACGATAAATTTCGTTTGCAATCTTCTTAACCTTTTCTTTTATAGTAAGGTCAAGATCGTATAAGGTGTTAAAACTACTCTCTTTATCACAAGCCTTTACTATCTTTTCGGCAAGGTCTTTACCACCTTCGCCACCCTTTGCAAACATCTCTGCTGTTGCAAAGTCTGCACCCTTGTTGTAGCAATACTGACGAATAAACTCAAGCTCTTCTTCTGAATCTGTAATAAATTTATTTATAGCAACAACTACAGGTACACCGTATTTTCTCATATTATCTATATGAACACCAAGGTTTACAATACCCTTTTCAAGTGCCTCAAGATTTGCCTCTCCTACATTTGCCTTTGGTACTCCACCGTTGTATTTCAATGCACGACAGGTAGCAACCAACACTACTGCATTTGGCTTAATGCCAGCATATCTACACTTTATATCAAGGAACTTTTCGGCACCAAGGTCAGAGCCAAAGCCTGCCTCTGTAATGCAGTAATCGCCAAGCTTTAACGCTAGCTTTGTAGCTCTTACAGAGTTACAGCCGTGTGCAATATTCGCAAAAGGTCCACCGTGCATAACAGCAGGAGTACCCTCTAGTGTTTGTACAAGGTTTGGCATAAGTGCATCTTTAAGAAGTGCTGTCATAGCACCATTAGCCTTTAGGTCTTTTGCATAAACAGGTGAACCGTCATATTTATAAGCAACAAGTATATCACCAAGACGCTTTTTAAGATCTACAATGTCATTAGCAAGGCAAAGAATAGCCATAACCTCGCTGGCAACTGTAATCTGGAATGAATCCTCTCTTGGTACTCCATTTATTCTTCCACCCAAGCCTGCAACTATAAATCTTAGTTCACGGTCGTTCATATCAAGACAACGCTTAAAAAGAATTTGTCTTGGATCTATTCCAAGCTCGTTACCCTGCTGAATGTGGTTATCAAGCATAGCACACAATAGGTTATTTGCAGCTGTTATCGCGTGCATATCACCTGTAAAGTGAAGATTTATATCCTCCATAGGTAGCACCTGAGCATAACCACCACCTGCGGCACCACCCTTTATACCAAATACAGGACCAAGTGAAGGCTCTCTTAATGCAATTACTGCATTTTTGCCTATTTTAGCCATAGCCTCACCTAAGCCTGCTGTTACAGTTGTTTTTCCTTCTCCTGCTGGTGTAGGGTTGATAGCAGTAACAAGAATAAGCTTGCCATCTGGCTTATACTGTAGTCTGTCTGCAAGTGAATCATTTAGCTTAGCCTTATATCTTCCGTAAGGCTCAAGCTCCTCGTTTGTTATTCCCAGTTCATTTGCTACATCAACAATCGGTCTTAATGTAGCCTGCTGAGCTATTTCGATATCAGAAAGCAAAACAAACACCTCCAAGTAATTTTGCCATAATTATACCATACCACCGAGGTACAAACAAGTAAAAACAAAAATTTTGCATATCTTGTCCTATTCAAAAATTATACACTCAATTTTACATTTTAATATCAAAATCATATTTAATTGACTTTATACCTCACACATTTTATAATATACACAAATCAAAACATTTTTCAAAATTCAAGGAGGTATTTTATGTATATTCTTGCACAGAATAAAAAAACAATAGTAGAATTTAGTCGCATTGAGGTTTCTTCAAATCTTACAATGAAAAAAGAAGAAAAGTATGTACTTATTGCTCACTACAACACCTCTGCAAACTCTGTTTCCAGCTCTACTATAATTGGTTCATATCCAAGCGAAGAGGCTGCACTTAAAGAGCTAAGAAGCATTTTCACAGCACTTAGTGCAGAACAGCCTGTTTACGAGGTTAGATAATATTATAATAAACATCATTTAGCACTACACAAAAAGCCAACAGCATTTTTCAGCTGTTGGCTTTACTTTTTGCTTATTTTATTTATTCATAGCCTGTAATTTAGCATATATCTGATTTGCACACATATACACGTTACCGCCACCCATAGTCAGAATTAAATCTCCTGACTTTGCGTTTGCACATACATATTCTGTAATTTCATCAAAGGTCTTTCTGTAAACACTACCATCTATCTTTGCACATAAATCCTCAGCATAGATATTATATGTGTTTGTTTCTCTTACAGGAAGAATTTCTGAAACGATAACCTCATCAGGAATTGACAATGCCTTTGCGAAATCATCAAGAAGCATAAATGTTCTTGAGAAGGTATGAGGCTGGAACACTGCCCACACCTTGTTAAAGCCCATTTCCATAGAAGCGTTAAGTACAGCTGTAAGCTCTGTTGGGTGATGTGCAAAGTCATCAGCTACTGTTATTCCGTTTACCTCACCAAGAACCTCAAAGCGTCTGTGAACACCTGTAAATTTCTCTATACTTTCAGCAATCTGCTGTGGGCTTGCACCAAGATATAGTGCAACTGTAATTGCAGCCATTGCATTAAGAGCATTATGCTCACCAGGTACATTAAGCTTAATTCTTGTAAGAACCTCGCCCTTGTGCATAAGGTCAAAGCTCTGCTTAATGCCACCGTCCTTTGTATAGTTAGCCATATAATAATCATTTTTAGGTGTTGTGCCATAATAAAGCTTTTCAAGCTTTATATCAGCTGTACAATCACGACTATTTTTATCGTCACCGTTAATTACAAGCAGTTTACCTGTTTGCTGTGAGAATTTATTAAATGAATTTTTAATATCATCAATATCCTTGAAAAAGTCCAAATGGTCTGCATCTACATTCAGAATTACTGAAATTGCAGGATGAAGCTGTAAAAATGTATTTACATACTCACAAGCCTCACAAACAATAATATCAGATTCACCAACCTTACTGTTTCCACCCAGCATAGGTAGCTTACCACCTATAATTGCAGATGGATCCATATTACAGCCCATTAAAATCTGTGTAATCATAGCTGTTGTTGTAGTTTTACCGTGAGTACCTGAAACTGCTATACTGTTTGGATATTTGTCTGTAACTACACCAAGCATTTCACTGCGTTCCATTGTCTTTATACCATTTTCTCTTGCAGCCACAAGCTCCGGGTTGTCGCTCTTTACAGCTGCTGTATATACAACTAAATCTGTACCCTCAATATTCTCAGCCTTATGTCCCATATGTACGGTTATACCGTAGCTTTTAATTCTGTCTAGTGTGTCCGACTCATTACAATCTGAGCCTGTTATTGTGTATCCCTTAGACATAAGTATTTCAGCCAACGGGCACATACCCGAACCACCTATACCTATGAAGTGAATATTCTTTATATTTTCCAAAGCGTTTTTACTCATTGTTTTACACTCCTATTAATTACAACAGTACCATTTTATTATATGGTTATTTTTGAAAAAAATAAATACCTTTATGAAATTTTGTGATATAATATACTTACACAAAAATTTTATAAGTTTTTTGGTACAAATTTAAGAGTAAAAGGGATATATAGTACTCTATTCAGAGGTATCTATATAAAGGATTGAAGAATATGAATCTTAAAAAGAATGAAATATATGAAACTACCATTACAGGAATGACAACCGAGGGCAGTGGTGTGGGCAGAATAAACGGTACAGCTGTATTCATAACAAATACAGCTGTAGATGATGTAATAAAAACTAAAATTATAAAAACATCAAAAAATTATGCTATAGGCAGACTAGAAGAAATCATAACACCATCGCCATCACGAACAACACCCGACTGCGACTATTTCTCTCAGTGTGGTGGCTGTACCTACCGACACATAACCTATGAAGCTGAATGTGAAATAAAACAACAACGAGTTAAAGACGCAGTAACCAGAATAGGTGGATTTGAAAATCTTGAAATAAAACCTATTGTTGGTGGCAACAGCAGAAATTACTATCGCAACAAGGCACAATTGCCTGTTGGTGTTGACAACAAGGGTAATTTTGTAATGGGCTTTTATGCCTACCACAGCCATAGAATAGTAAACAGCACAAGCTGTAATTTACAACCACCTGTATTTTCAGAAATCGGAGAAATTGTAAGACAGTGGGCAACAGAAAATAAAATAACACCATACAACGAGGTAAGCCACACAGGCTTACTTCGTCATTTGTACATTCGTCAGGCTGAAATTACAGGCGAAATTATGGTTTGCTTGGTTATAAACAGTAATTCAATTTCTCACACAGATATTTTAACTGAAAGATTAAAAAAGATTGACGGCTTTAAAAGCCTACAGCTGAATATAAACAAAGAAAAAACTAATGTTATTCTCGGCAAAAAATGCGTAACCCTATACGGCTGTGATTACATAACAGATGTATTATGTGGTCTTAAATTTAACATCTCCCCTCTGTCATTCTATCAGGTAAACCGTACACAGGCTGAAAAGCTGTATTCAATTGCACAGGATTATGCACAGCTTAACAACGATGATGTTTTACTTGACCTATACTGTGGCACAGGCACAATAGGCTTATCAATGGCAAACAACGTAAAAAAGCTTATCGGTGTTGAGGTTATACCACAGGCTATCGAAAACGCAAAACGCAATGCAGAATTAAATAATATAACCAACTCAGAATTTATATGTGGCGATGCAACAAAAGCCTCTGAAACCTTAGAAAAAAGAGGAATTAAACCAAGCGTAATAATAGTGGATCCCCCACGCAAGGGCTGTGACAAACAGCTTATCGAAATTATAAGCAATATGTCACCAAGCAGAGTTGTATATGTATCTTGCGACAGTGCCACAATGGCAAGAGATATAAAAATCTTCAACGAATACGGCTACCCCCCACAGCAAGTCACCCCTGTAGATATGTTCCCAGGAACTAGTCATGTGGAGAGTGTAGTTCTGCTGTCAAGAAAGTAACCTATCAGACAAATTACTGGACTTTAGGAGGTTGTTGTAATGGATGATGGATTAAAAACTTTATTTGCGTTATATAAAAGTAGAAGTTGGGATGAAGTGAATGTTTCGGAGGATGAAATAACTATTGCAAAAGAGATGGTATCAACACTGAAAAACTAATAGAAGTGTTTGGTGAGGATTTCCAAGAATATAAACAGTGCTTTTGATTTTTCAAACAAGCCCTAGCCTGTAGCACCACCTTTAAAATGTTTTCCAATGTTCCTATATCAACATTTGCAGGAATTGTAATCTTAAAGGCTTTATATTCAACTGTAATGTCAGCAGTATTTTTTGCTTGTAGTTCTGGTTGTTCCTGTAATCCTGTTGGTGGTGTAACCTCTACAAATTTAGCTTTACGGTTAGGTTTTCTAATATCAGCTTTTGTATTACGAATCCATCCTGCAAATGTTGATTTTGATATACTGTTGGCAGTACACCATTCTGATAGAGATAGACCACTTGCTTCATAATCAGCTATTAATTTTAACTTTTCTTCTTTTGTTCTTCTTGTTGCCATATTAAAAATCCTCCTTTCAATGAGAATTATATCCCATTAAAAGAAGGATGGGTAGGCGTGCTTGAGTTGACGCTTACCTATATTCAAACATCAGCTTGTAGCACCACCTTTAAAATGTTTTCC
>JAXJUF010000073.1:0-7576 GCA_036309185.1 Acutalibacteraceae bacterium | reverse complement strand
ATGAATTTACTAAGCTGTGGTTAATTGACAAAAAATATTAAAAAATATATAATACAGTCAGGCTATAGGGAATAGTTTGAGGCGGTTGGCACTCCCAAAGGAATGGGGGTGATGTGTATGACTGAAACAATGCTGTTGATTATATTATTGGTAGCTCTTTCAGAGGTCATAAAATACATAAAAAAATAACCGCCCAACTGCCTGCAAATAGTTGGACGGTTATCAAAACCTGAAAATTAGTTGACGGCTAACCGCTTTTAACGGTTTTCCCTATAGCTTAATTATATAGTATTCTTATTCTTCTGTCAATATGAGCAGCATTTGTTTTGTGTGGATTGAAGTGTTGAAATTAATATTTATGTTGTTTGTTTAGCTAACGTTTTTGTAAAAAGCGTTAGCTAAAATTATATGTAGTTTAAAAATACTACATTTTAGGGGTAGGTAAGGGCATAATCTGTAGGTTGTTATATTGACTTTTATTAAAAAAAGTTTAAAATAGGTACTATGGAGTTGTATAAAAATTTATATTTATAGCTGTAAAATTCTTTGCTTGTTTAAAGCAGAAGCTGTAATGCTATAGATGTATTTTTCAACTAGGAAAATTACAGTTTAAGGCTGTAAAAATATATTTACATATTTAATTGAATGGGTGAGAATAATTGTTTCAGATTTTTGAAGAGCATAAGGGCTTTTGGGGACAGATTGTAAGATTAGCTAAAAATGAGCTTATAAAAACCTACAAGGGATCGGTTATAGGTCCGTTGTGGTCAGTGGTAAAGCCTTCGTTTACATTGTTTGTATACTGGTTTGCGTTTTCTCTTGGTTTTAGAAAATCAGGTGATGTAGAGGTTTTTCTAAACGGTAATACCGTTGTGTTTGGCAGATTTTTATTTATACTGGTTGGCTTTATTCCTTGGTTTTTTATGCAAGAAAGTATTATACACGGTATGAAGTCTATAAGGGCGAACAGGCATTTTGTAACTAAGGTTTCGTTTCCTGTTTCTACAATTATGACATATACGTTAATGTCAAAGCTTTATGTTCAGCTTTTATTGTGTGTAATTATGCTGGTGCTGGTTGTTATACTTAATGGTATGCTTACACTTTATGCGTTACAGCTGTTATTGTTGGTTCCTCTTATGTTTTTGTTTTTCTTGTTCCTATCATGGACAACTGCACCAATGGGAGCATTCAGTACCGACTTTGATAATATGGTAATGTCAATAATGACAGGTGTGTTCTGGCTTTCAGGTATTATGTACAATTCATATGATATGGGTAGCGAAACACTGAATACAATAATGATGTTTAATCCTATAAACTTTTTTGCAAATGGTTATAGAAAAGCGTTGCTTTATAACCAGTTTATTTGGAATGACCCTAAGGAGATAGCTATTTTCCTTTCAGAGTTTGTTGTTGTATTCTTTATGGGAATGTATAATTATAAAAGATTACGTAAGAAAATTCCTGATGTATTGTAATTAGAAAGGTAGATTGCAATGGCAGAAGCAAAAACAATGATTAAATTTGACAATGTGTCAAAGGATTATATACTATTTAAAAATGACAGAGAGCGTTTTAAGTCCTTATTTGTAAAGCCTAAAAACGCAAAGCATCATATGGCACTTAAAAATGTTTCTCTTGAAATATTCGAGGGCGAAAGCGTAGGAATTATAGGTGACAACGGTGCAGGTAAATCTACATTACTTAAAATGATTACAGGTGTAGCATTCCCTGATAGTGGTGATGTGGTAGTAAACGGGTCTGTAGCAGCATTGCTTGAGCTTACAGCAGGCTTTGCACTTGAAATGTCAGGCAGAGAGAATATTTATCTAAGAGGCTATACACTAGGGCTAAAGGATAGCTATATAAAAGAAATTGAACCTAAAATAGTAGAGTTTTCAGAGCTTGGAGATTATATAGACCAGCCTGTAAGAACATACTCAAGTGGTATGAAAATGCGTTTGGGCTTTGCTATTAATGTAAATATTGACCCTGATATTCTTGTAATAGACGAGGCTTTAAGTGTTGGTGATGCTACATTTAAAAAGAAGTGTAAAAACAGAGTAGGCGAAATAATAGGTCAGGGTAAAACAGTTTTATTTGTAAGCCACTCAAAAGAAAGTGTAAAGGAAATGTGTCAGAAAGCAATTTACCTTAAAAAGGGTGAGGTTAAATTTGCCGGAGATGTAAACGAGGCTTTTAAGGTATATGAAGCCGATAAAACAGAAAAGAAAAAGAAATAATATTAATATAGGATAAAAAGTCCTTGTTTTTTAGGAAAGGTAAGTGAATTTATATGGTAACTGCAGTAGTTTTTGCAGGTGGTGTTGGTGCCAGAATGAAATCAGTAGAAATTCCAAAGCAGTTTTTGGAGGTAGACGGTAAGCCTATTATTATTAGAACACTTGAAAACTTCCAGCATCATAGCGAAGTAGATAATATAGTAATTGCGTGCTTAGAGGCTTGGATTGAAAAGCTAGAGGGTCTTGTAAAGAAATACAGCCTTACAAAGGTGCTAAAAATTGTACCTGGTGGCGAAAATGGACATGGCTCTATTCATAATGGTTTACTTGCTGCACAGCAGTATGCAGGTAATAAGGGGGAAGATATAGTTCTTATTTGTGACGGTGTAAGACCTTTACTATCTGACGAGCTTATTTCTAATTGTATAAAAACAGCAAGAGAGTACGAAACAGCTGTACCTGTTACACGCAGTATAGATTCTGTGCTTGAAAGTAAAGACGGCAAAACCTGTTCTAAGAGCCTGCCTCGTGGCGAAATGTTTATCACACAGGCACCACAGGGCTATACAATGAATAAAATTATGTGGGCACACGACGAGGCTGAGAAGCGTGGAATTACAAACCCTATTTCAAGCTCAGAGCTTTTAATTGAGCTTGGAGAAGAGGTGCAGATTTTTATTGGTGACAGAGATAACATCAAGGTAACTACACCTGAGGATATGAGATTTTTAAGAGCGTATTATTATTATAGAAGATACGAGAACTTTGCAAGAGAGGCATCACTTTATGGCATATGAAATTAATACTCTTATTCACGAGTATATTTATAATGATATTCTTACAGTAGCAAATGCAGAATTGCCTTGGAGTAAAATGAACAATAAGACAATTCTTATAACAGGTGCAGGTGGCTTTATAGGCTATTATCTTACTATGGCTATGCTTATAAGAAACGACCTTTACGGTGATAACATAAAGGTTATTGCACTTGTAAGAAATAAAGAAAAAACAGAAAAGCGTTTTGGTGATGTACTTAACCGTGATGATATAAAGGTTGTTGTACAGGACGTTTGCAGTGATATTGATATTGAGTATAGAGCTGACTTTGTTATTCATGCAGCTAGTCAGGCTAGTGCATATTTCTTTGAAAACGACCCTGTAGGTACTATTGACGCTAACCTTACAGGTACCTATAAGGTGCTTGAATATGCAAGACGCTGTGACGCTGTGTCCTTGTTTGTTTCAAGTCTTAAAATTTACGGAACATTGCACACAGGTAAGGATAAAATTGAAGAAACAGATATTGGCTATCTTGATCACACATCATACAAGAATTGCTATGCACAGGGTAAGAGAGCGTCAGAAACTTTATGTGCTTCATTTAATAAGCAATATGGTATGAGCATAAAAATAGCAAGACCAAGCTATATTTACGGTCCGTCAAGTCTTGATGATGACAGGGTATGGGCACAGTTTATTGCAAATATTGTAAGAAACCAGAGTATTCTGTTAAAAAGTGCCGGTGCACCTTACCGTTCATTCTGCTATGTTACAGATACAGCAACAGCTTTGCTTAAAATTATGCTTGATGGAAGAGATGTTTATCCATACAATATTTCAGCTGAGCATTCAAATGTTACAATAAGAAATTTTGCAAAATGTGCAGTTGAGGCATTCCCCGAAAGAGGTCTTACACTTTCGTTTGCAAATAAAGAGGACGAAAAAGAGCCTGTAATATCTGTAATGGGTGCAACACCTGAAATTCTTGACAGCACAAGATTAAATTCCATAGGCTGGGAAGCTAAGGTAGACCTTACCGAGGGCATTAGACGTGCTGTTAAAATAGTAGAGCTACAAAATAGTTAATAAACGAGGACAATAATGGAACTTAACAAGGTACTTGGACAATATGAGCTTGACTGGGCTTGTCATGTTGCTACACATAAGGAATATCCTTACGATAAGCTGAAAAATAAAAAGGTATATGTAGCAGGTGCACAGGATTTCTTTTCTAAGGCTGTGGTGTATTTTTTATTTGGTTTAAACGACCTGCAAAAATTAAATATAAAAATCACATTAGTGGGTGAGAGTACATCTGTTTTAAATGAGATTTTTCCACCTTTGTTAAAAAGAGAGGATTTCACATTCAGACTAGCTGAGGATTTAAATAAGCTTGATGACAGTGCTGATTTCTTTATATATACAGGCTGTTGCAGTAAGGCACTAGAACGTTCTCCGTTATTTTTTATCAATGAAGTAAATAGAATAAAGAGTTGCCTTGATTTTGCTGGTAGGGCAGAGGTTGAAAAATTTATTCTTTTCTCTGACTACCGTGTGTATGGTAAGGTTGACAGAGGTGTATTTATTTCAGAAAATGAATACGGAATGGTTGATTTTACAAAAGGAAGTGGCTTTGATTCCGAATTGCTACAGACATTAGAATCGCTTACTGCTATTTACGGTAAAAAGCATAGCTTTTTACATACAATTTTACGCAGTGGTATTATGCTTGGAGCAGGAACAGAATTCGATAATAATCTGTTCTATGATTTGTTTATGGCTGTGGCAGAGGGCAGAGAGTTTGAGCTGGTAAGGTCACAGAAGAAATATTCATTTACATATATAAACGACTTTCTTAATGCTTTGTTCTGGGCTATGGCGAAAATGCCTGAAAATAAAAAATATAATGTTGTAAGCAAAGACTGTACAATGTCAACTGGTGTGCTTGCAGAAAAGATATATGATTTATACCCTGAGCTTTGCAAAATAAAGCTTGTAGACATAGGTAGAGATCCGAATTTTGGTGTAGCTATGAATTGCCAGCTGTTGCCACTTAATGGCTTTGAGCCTGAGGTAACAATGGACGAGATTATTCAGCTTATGGTTACAAGCTACAGAGCAAAAGAAAACGAGCTGTTTCTATACCAGAACTCACATCAAGGTAAGCTAGAGAATATTCAACGTATTCTTCTTGGATATTTACTTGATGTAGACAGAATATGTAAAAAGCATAATATAAAATATTTTCTTGGTGGTGGTACACTGCTTGGAGCTGTTCGCCACAATGGATTTATCCCTTGGGACGATGACGCAGATATTATGATGTTGCGTGAGGATTACGACAAGTTTTTAAAGGTGGCACAGTCAGAGCTACCTCCTACATTGTTTTTACAGACATCATACACAGACAAGCATTGTCACTACCCATTTGCAAAGATAAGAATTAACGACACTATGTATGCCACATATTATTCAAAGGCTCATACAGGTATGAACAACGGCTTGGCTTTCGATATTTTTTCTCACGATTGCACAGCAAATTCATCACTGGGCAGAAAACTGCATTTGCAGTTTACACTGCTTGTAAGGTCAATGATATTCAATAAGTGGAACAAGCGTAAAACCGACAACGGACATAAGGTTCAATCGTTCTTTGCAAATATACTCAAAGCAATTACACCTATACCTGTTTCAGAGTGGCTACAGTATAAAATATTTAACCTCTTTAACAATAAAAAGGATTCAAAATATCTTTATGACGGTATGGGTAGAAATATATATAAGGGTGATTTCCCTAAATATTACTTAGATGAGGCTATAGAATGGGATTTTGAGGGACATAAATTCCCTATTCCAAAGGAATACGACAAATACCTGCGTTACCTTTACGGCGACTACGAGCAGTTAATTCTACCATGGCAACGCCAAACCTGCCACGATATTATGGTTATGGATTTGGGAGAATACTGCAAGTACAACTTACCAAAGAATAAGTGATATTTGATTTTATAACAAAATAAAAAATACTGCATTAGCTCTATAATAAATGCTGGAGAAAATAATTATTATTTATCTCTGATGTTTATTTATAGAGCGTTTTTTGTTATATGGTATGTGGTTTTTGCAATATTGACAAATAACGTTTGACAAATTGTAAAAATATGTTAAAATATACCTATTGTAGATAAAATAAGTTTGGAGATGTTACCAATGCAGTAATAAATTTTTAATGGGCTTATAAAAATCATTATTATTTATAGAGGTGAACAAGAATGAAAAAGATAATTTCAATATTACTAACCATTACAATGCTTTTAGGTATCACAGCTACAATGCCATTAAGTGCATCAGCAGCAACAGACAGCGAGCTTACATATACCGACAAATATGGTGAATGGACATATACGCTAAATAGTAACGGTGATGGTTGTATAATTACAGGCTATGATGACAGTATGGATGATATAGAAATACCAAGTTCGATAAATAATCTTCCTGTGGTAGAAATTGGTGGTTATGCATTTTGGGGTTACAATAACATAACCAGTATAATAATTCCAGATAGTGTTACAACTATTAGTGATTATGCATTTTTTGATAGCGATCTAACCAGCATAACAATTTCTGACAGCGTTATTGTTATTGAAAGTAATGCATTTCTAAGTTGCCATAGTATGACTAGCATAAATGTTTCGCAAAATAATAAAAATTATTCGTCTATAGATGGTGTATTATTCAATAAAACACAATCAGAATTAATAAGGTATCCTTCTAGAAAATCATTGAATAATTATACAATTCCCGATACTGTTGAAACTATAGGTGACTATGCATTTGAGTATGCCTATAACCTAATCAAAATAATAATTCCTGATAGTGTTACAGCTATTGGAAGTGGAGCGTTTCTTAATTGTTGGAGAGTAACTGATATAACACTCTCAAAGAGTATTTCAAATATTGCTTACTCTACATTTTATGGTTGTAATAGTCTAACCAAGATAACAATTCCAGATGGTGTTACAACTATTGCTGATCGTGCATTTTATGATTGCAGAAATATAATTAGAATAACAATTCCAGATGGTGTTACAGCTATTGGTAATGAAGCGTTTTCTAAGTGTAATCTTCTAGTTTATATAATAATTCCAGATAGTGTTACAACTATTGGTAGCAACGCATTTGATAGCTGTATTAATCTAAGCAAAGTAACAATTCCAGATAGTGTTACAACTATTGGTAACTATGCATTTAATAAGTGTTATGGTCTAAAAAACATAATAATTCCAAATAGTGTTACAGCTATTGGTAATTCTGCATTTTATTTATGTAAAAATATTAGTGATGTATACTACACAGGTAGTGAAAGTGAGTGGAGTAGTATATCAATAAAATCTGGCAATAACTACCTCACAAACGCAAATATACATTTCAATTACGGAAAACCAGTAGCAGGTGACATAAGTGGTGACGGTACATTGGCTGTTGATGATGTTATTTATGTGCTTAAATATGTAGTTGGCAATGTAGAAGAATTAACAGAAGAACAGTTT
>JAXJUF010000072.1:0-1933 GCA_036309185.1 Acutalibacteraceae bacterium | reverse complement strand
GTAGCAAACACAATACCCTTACCACCTGTGATTTCATCAATATATCTACACTTCATCAGCAAGTCGGCTGACTTATCAGCAGAAGATGAGGTTATGCCAGCTACATTAGTCATCTTAGTACGAATATACAAATTCTTAAACTTGTGTGCTTCATCAACAAAGATACGGTCAACACCAAGCTGTTCAAAGGTAACTACATCGTCTTTGCTTTTGTCTGCATACAAGTCTTTCATCTTTTTCTCTAGCTTTTTCTTTTCACCCTCAAGTTGCTTGATAGTGAAATTCTCACCGTTCTGAGCCTTTGCTTCAGCAATAGCGTTAATAATCTCATCTATTTCCTCTTGTATAAATGCTTGTTGTCTTTCTAAGCTGACAGGAATTTTCTCAAATTGAGAATGTCCGATAATTACAGCGTCATACTCACCCGTGGCAATTCTTGAGCAGAACTCTTTACGCTTATGTGTGCTGAAATCGTTCTTAGTAGCAACAAGAATGTTTGCTGATGGGTAAAGGTTCAAGAAGTCAGAACCCATTTGCTCTGTTAAATGGTTTGGTACAACAAACAGAGATTTATTGCACAAGCCAAGTCTTTTTGCTTCCATTGCACTTGCAATCATTTCAAAGGTTTTGCCAGCACCTACTACGTGTGCAAGTAAGGTGTTACCACCATACAGAGTACGAGCTATTGCATTAACCTGATGTGGTCGTAGGGTTATCTCAGGATTCATACCCGGAAACATCAGATGAGAGCCATTATATGTACGGTTACGGATTGAATTGTAGGTATCATTGTATTTCCTTAATAACTTATTTCTTCTCTGTGGGTCGGCAAAAATCCATTCTTCAAACTTATCTTGAATTTTTTCTTGCTTTTTCCTTGCAAGAGTTGTTTTTTGAGGGTTAAACACCTTTTTTTCTTGTCCATCAATCTCTTTTATGTCATACACTTTAGGCGATTTAAGATTGAGAGCAAGCTCTAGTAGCTGATAAGCATTGTAGTCCTTAGTACCGTATGTATTTCTTGCCAAGAAGCCAGTATCAAAGCTTTTACTGGTTATATTCCACTTACTTGTGTACTCACTGTAGGTTACATTTATTTTATAGGTGTGGTATCCTGGTTGGAATACCTCGTCAATAAACTGCTTGATGTATTTAGTATCTACCCAAGTTGCACCTAAACGAATTTTAACCTCTGCGGCAGATAAGTCCTTTGGCTGTACATTTTCAAGAGCAACAACATTAGCTTTGTATTTACTGTCATTTTCGGCTACGCTTTTTGCTATAAATAGCTTTGTGCGAACATCACCCGACAAGTATTCATCTGCTGTTTGGTACTCGTCCTTGCCTGGTACTGGATAAATAATGTCTGTTAAGTCAGCTATTACCTTTTCCTGTTCAAAGCCTGTTAGTTCAGCCATATATTCTATATCAACCTTACCACGCTCGTTAAGGGTTACAGCTAATGCTTCAACAGAAGTTTCAGTGTGTGTTATCGGGACATATGGTTTAATGGTTCTCTTGTAGAATATATCAGATTTACGCTTCAGATTTCCGTCCTCATCTAACATCTCAAGGGATGTAAGCAGTGGGAAAGAACTATCTTGATTAAAAGCCAGCTTATTACCTCTGCTGTTAATTAAGCCATATTTTTTAGTGAATTTTTCATATTCATTGTTAAGCTCATCACGCTTAAAAGCAATATCATCATCAGGATAATCATTAGTTTGGTAATCAATCAAATCTCTGACAATATCTCTTAGCTTTATCAATCCTCTTACTCGTTCTTCAGGTAAGCCTGTTATACTTTGCTTTTCCATTATGCTGTTCTTACGGAAATATAAATCTCCATCCACAATAGCATAGCTGTAATTCTTAACAGTAGGGTCTGCCGGTATGGTTTCTACTTCACTACTTTCGATTACATCATCAATAT